>NZ_DAWBAJ010000017.1:43781-44488 GCF_052306735.1 Dysosmobacter sp.
TCTCAATTCGATGATCCGGTCTCTCAAAACAGCTGCGTACTCGAACTCCAGCATCGCGTCGCGGCAAGCTCCATATCTCTCGTTTCCGGCTGCGCCGAAAACTCGCTCACTCCGCTGCCGCTCCTTTTCCCACGCGACCCGCTTCGCTGAGCTCGCGCGGGAACCCTGCTTGAAGGGATTGCATTCCCCGGAAATGAAGGAAGCTACTTTTCCCCTCTCAATTCGATGATCCGGTCTCTCAAAACAGCTGCGTACTCGAACTCCAGCATCTTGGACGCTTCCTTCATTTCCTTTTCCAGTTTGGCGATCTCCGCCGCGCGCTCCTGCTCGGAGAGCTTGCGCTTCCGGCGGCCCCGGACGGTGTCCTCTTCCGCAGTCTTGGAGATCTCCAGTACCTCCCGGACGCCCTTGATGATGGTCTTGGGCACGATACCGTGGGCTTCGTTGTAATCGCTCTGGATCTTCCGGCGGCGCTCCGTCTCGTCCATGGCCGAGCGCATGGAGGGGGTGATCTCGTCTGCATACATGATAACCAAGCCCTCGGCATTCCGGGCCGCCCGGCCAATGGTCTGGATGAGCGACGTCTCGGAGCGGAGGAAGCCCTCCTTGTCGGCGTCCAGAATGGCCACCAGGCTTACCTCCGGCAGGTCCAGTCCCTCCCGCAGGAGGTTGATGCCCACCAGCACGTCGAACTCTCCCAGCCGCAG
>NZ_DAWBAJ010000018.1:0-44008 GCF_052306735.1 Dysosmobacter sp.
CTCTGGAGGAAGAGTTCGGCGTTTCCGCCGCTGCTATGGCTGCTCCCGCTGCTGGCGCTGCTGCTCCCGCTGCTGAGGAGAAGACCGATTTCGACGTGGTCCTGACCGGCTTCGACGCCGCTGCCAAGATCAAGGTCATCAAGGTTGTCCGCGAGATCACCGGCCAGGGCCTGGCCGAGGCCAAGGCCACTGTCGAGGGCGCTCCCAAGACCCTGAAGGAGGGCGTGTCCAAGGACGACGCCGAGGCTCTGAAGAAGCAGATCGAAGAGGCCGGCGGCAAGGTCGAGCTGAAGTAATTTCGCTCTCAAAGCCACATAGAAAAATTCCCTGTCCTTTGGGCAGGGAATTTTTTTTGCCTGCACACACTGCTTATGAGATATTCCGCCCATGCCTTCCGTATTACAGGTGAAAAGCTTTTCAAGGAGAGAGGCCCATGCTGACAAAGCAGGAATTTGACCGCGCTGCGGAACAGTATCTGGATATGGTGTACCGGATTGCCCTCAACTACTTCCGCCATCCCCAGGACGCGGAGGATATCGCCCAGGAGGTGATGCTCCGGCTATGGCGGGAGGAGGGGGCATTTGGCAGCGATGCCCATCTGCGCTACTGGCTGGTGAGGGTGACGCTGAATCTCTGCCGGGATCACGCCCGCAGCGCGTGGCACAGGCGCACGATCCCCCTGGTGTCCTGTCCGGAGCCGTCCTTTTCCACGCCGGAACGGTCAGCACTCTATCAGGCGGTGATGGGGCTGCCGGCCAAGTACCGCCTGCCGCTGTATCTCTATTATTACGAGGGCTATTCGGTGACGGAAGTAGGGGAACTGCTGCGTCTGAACCCATCTACCGTCCAGACCCGTCTGGCCCGCGCCCGGGCAAAGTTGAAACAGGAATTGGAGGAATGAACCATGGAACAGCAGTATCGGGAGATGTTTGATGAGGTGCGCTCCTCCAGCCGTTTACAGGAGGAGGTACGAAAGATGAGCGAGATGGAACGCAAGCCCGCAGGAAGAAGATTTCCCAGGAAAATTCTCATGGCTGCGGCAGTACTGGCAGTGCTGGCCGGAACGGCGGTGGCGGCCGTGGGAGCACCGGGAACCCTGCGGGGCTGGTTCGCCCAGGAGTGGGAGGAGACCACCGGATCCACTATGGACGAAGAACAGCTGGCCCTCATTGACCGGCTGACCCAGCCGGTAGGCGTCAACGATACGCAAAACGGTGTCACGGTGACGGTGGATTCCGCCACCATTGGAAACAGCACCGTGTGGCTGCTGGTGAAGGTCAGCGGGGAATACGCGGAGGACTCCTCCCTCCGATACCACTTTGACAGCATAGACATGACTCTGGACCCGGACCCGGATGAAGTGGGCACCCCCGGCGGATACGGTTTTGAATTCCCCTATGCCGGTGTATCCCAGGATGGCACGCTGACCATGCTGGTTCAATATACCATCGATCTTGCGGGGCAGAGCTCCCTGATGGATGAGCCCCGGCAGGTCACGCTGCTGCTGGACGACTTGGTATGCAATGATATGACCGCGAGCGGCGACGAGGATGTGGTCCTGGCGGAGGGCCACTGGACCTTGACTTTCTCCCTGGAGCCCGGGGAGGCGGGGACCATGCTGACCATGGAGGAACTTCAGGCTCCCGCCATGGATTTGTCGACCCAAGACATCAGAACCGTCACCTTGTGGGATGTGGAGATCTCCGCTACGGACATCACTTATGTTCAGCTTGCGGAAGATCAGGAATGGAGCCCCCTGAAATGCGCCCTGGTGCTGGAAGACGGCAGTCAGGTGAACTGGTCCAGCGGCTCCAGCCGCTTCCGGGACGAGGCCAGTACTCAGTGGAGCAGCGTTTATTACTGGCAGGTGCCCGTGGACCTCAGCAAAGTCACGGCCCTCCGCTTCGGGGAAGTGGAGATTCCCCTGAACTGAAAAAACAGGAAACCTCCCGGCGCGGACAGCGCCGGGAGGTATTTTTGTGGTATCCTGTGACCAACAGGGGATAAATCCTGTCTATAAGGGTGAGAGGGGAGGGATGGCCATGGAGGACCGGGAGATCCTGGCGCTGTTTCAGCGGCGGGATCAGGAAGCGATACCGGCTTTGGATGCACAGTACGGCGGGCGGCTGCGTGCACTGGCCATGCGGCTGCTGGGGAGTCCCGAGGACGCTGAGGAATGCGTCAGCGACACGTACCTGGCCGCCTGGAACGCCATCCCGCCGGAGGAGCCTGTATATCTCTTCGCGTATCTGGCTGCCATCTGCCGCAACAAGGCCCTGAGTATGCTGGGCCGGGAGAATGCGCAAAAGCGCCGTGGGGAGCTGGTGGCGCTGACGGCGGAACTGGAGCTGTGTATCCCCGATGAGCGGCGGGAGATGGAGCAGGATGCCCGGGAGATCGGGGAGGCCCTCGGCCGCTTCCTGGCGGGCCTGGGAGGGGAGAACCGCCGGTTCTTCCTGCGGCGCTACTGGTACGCCGAGAGCGTAAAGGAGGTAGCCCAAAACTGCGGCGTCAGCGAGAGCAAGGTGAAGATGTCGCTGCACCGGACGAGGAAAAAGCTGAGGGAATTTTTGCAGAAGGAGGGACTTTGGCAATGAACGGACAGGATCTGTATGAGGGGCTGCGGTATGTGGATCCGACTTTGCTGGAGGAGGCCATGGAGCCGGTGAAACAGCCCAAGTGGCGGCGGTATCTGCCGGTGGCGGCCTGCCTGTGCCTGCTGCTGGCGGGGACAGCGGCGGCAGTGCTCCACAGTGTGGAGATCCGGATTCTGGATGTGGAGCACCTGGAGGATTACCGGGATGCGGATCCTACCTTGAAATCCATCCAGAACGGATCGGCGGACCAGGCGTACCAGGCGGCGGCTGAAGTGGAGATCACGCCTCTGGCATCCTTGTCGCAGCAGATTCGGGAGGATGCTGCGGCAGGCAGGAGAAGCCATAAATTTGACAGTTGGGACGAGGCAACAGAGTATCTGGGTGTCGACCTGCCGGGTCCGGAGGGCCCCACTGACCTTTATTTCAAGCTGGAGGAGGGTCAGATCTCGGAGATCAGGCTCAGCGTGCACAACACATATGAGGGGGAATGGCACGCTGGAATCGGTGTGAAAGCATATCTGTACACGGAGTATTACTCCGGAGAGCCGGGAGAATTTGTGCTGTTCCACGGAGATTTTGAAGAGATTCAGGCGGAGGAACTCACACTCTCCAATGGGGACACCGCTCAGCTGGTACCAGTGTTCGGCAGTAATGGCTTCGGAGCAGTGATGGCCTTCATGGCTCGGGGACAGGGGTTCTATATAGCGGATGCCGTCTGCCCGGAGGAATACGAGCAGCAGGCGACAGAGGAGGTGATCAGGCTCCTGAGCGGCATCTGACCCCAATCAAAAAGAGACGGCTTATGCCGTCTCTTTTGCTATGTACGCCTTCACAGGAACTGGCAGAGGAGGATGGGGAAGAAAATCGCCGGAACCATATTCATCACCTTGATCTTGGTGATATTCAGCATGTTCAAGGACAGGGCGATGATCAGCAGGGAGCCCACACAGGTCATCTCACCGATGACGGTGTCGTTTTGCAGCAGCGGCGCCAGGAAGGCGGCCAGCAGGGAGATGCTGCCCTGATAGAGAAACACCGCCACGGCGGAGAATGCCACGCCGATCCCCAGAGAGGAGGCGAAGACGATGGAGATGATCCCGTCCAGCATGGCTTTGGCAAAAAGCATGTCGTGATTGCCGGTAAGGCCGTCGTTGAGAGCGCCCACAATGGCCATGGCTCCCACGCAGAAGAGAAGGCTGGCTGTGAGAAATCCCTCTGCAATGGTAGCTGTGCCGCCTTCGTGAAAGACCCGCTTTGTACGCTCCTGTACCCAGTTGCCCAGTGTCTGCATCCGCCGGTCCAGGTCCAGCAGCTCCCCGATGAGGCAGCCCAGCACCATGGAGAGGATGGAGATGAGAGAGTGTTCTCCCTCCAGGCAGCCGCTGATGCCCAGGTACATCACGCACAGCGCGGCTCCCTGGGTGATGATAGCCTGGAGCCGCAGCCCCGTGTTAGAAGCCCCGGCAAAGAGCGTGGAGAAGCGGGTACCCAGCCACTTGATAAGCAGCCCGACGGCGGAACCGACTAAAATAGCCAGTACATTGACAATGGTGCCGGTCAGCATGGGACGACGCCTCCTTTTCCTGCAATGAGATCCCGCACAATGGCACTGCCCAGCAGCAGCCCGGCGACGGCGGGAACCCAGGGAGTGCTGCCTGGTACACTGCGGCGCCCCGGTGGCGGGGCCTCCAGCTGTTGCGCCTCCACAGCTTCCTCGGGACTGAATACTACTTTTACATGTTCCATCCCCAGCCGCCGAAGTTCACGGCGCATGACCCTTGCCAGGGGGCATCCGTAAGTCTTGGACAGGTCTGTCAGACGCAGGAGGGAGGGATCCAGCTTGTTGCCGGTGCCCAGGGCCATCACCAGGGGGATTCCCAGGCGGCGGGCGGTCTGGGCCAGATCCAGCTTGCAGGAGACCAGGTCGATGGCATCTGCAATGTAGTCATACCGGCAGCCCTCCGGGAAAAACTGCTCCCGATGGGCGGCGTCGTAGGTGGCGTGGATGGGATGGAGCACCAGAGCGGGATTGATATCCAGCAGCCGCCGGGCCACTGCCTGCACCTTGGGCTGCTCCAAGGTGGAGTGGAGGGCTTCCAGCTGGCGGTTCAGGTTGGTGAGGCTTACGGTATCCTGATCCACCAGTGTCAGTTCACCGACACCAGCCCGGGCCAGACACTCCGCCGTATAGCTGCCCACACCCCCCAGGCCGAAGAGAATCACGTGGCTTGCCGCCAGGCGGGCCTGAGCCTCCGGCCCCCAGAGCATTTCACTGCGGAGGAATTGATTTTCCATAGCGTGCTTGTCTCCTTTTCCTGTTTAGGGGAGTTTTCCCCGGAAAAAAGATGCCGGCTTTAAAAAGCCGGCATCTTTTACCTGAATCAATCAGCCAACGAACCGCATACCGAAGGAGCTCTGCTCAGCGGTATAGCCTTCAACTTTCTCCTCGCTCCAAGTGGCCATGTCATCGGACTTGAGAGCATTGGTGACCTGCAGCTCCCAGTAGGTCTCAGGAGCGGTGCCCACGAAGTACATGATGTGGTAGCCGTAGGTGGTCTTCACGATGCCGGTGTCGCCGCTCTGACGTGCGGGATCAAAACACCAGTCCTCAAACTCGGAAACCATGGTGCCGAGCGTGACATCCTCGTAGAGACCGCCCTGGGCGGCATTGGAGTCCGTAGAGTTCTCCTTGGCCAGTTCGGCAAAGGAGTCCTCAGTGGCCTCGCCGGCCTTCCACTGAGCCAGCAGATCCTCGGCTTTCTGCTTGGCTTCGGCGTCCTTGGCCTCCACATCGGCCTCGTAACCCTCGTCATCGGAGCTCAGCTCAGAATCCTCCGGCTGGATGAGAATGTGGCGGACATTGATGGGGTGATAATCGTGGAGCCGCTCGTTGAAGCCCACCACATAGTAGGCGGAGCCGTCGGTGTCCTCCAGCACGGCGGTATCGCCGGCCTGGCGGGCAGAGTCAAAGAGCCAGTTCATAACAACGCTGTCACTGTAAGTGCCGGCTTCGGCAGAGGTGACAGAAAGTCCTGCGTCATCCGCCAACTGCTCCAGATCGCCGCCGGCCTGCCAGTCGGCATAGAGCTGATCGGCGGTGGCCTTGGCATCAGCCATGGCCTGGGCGGTCATCTCATCGGTGACCTCGATCTCGTTGCCGTCTTCGTCCGTAGTGGCGGCAGCGCCGCTGATGCGGACATACTGGTAAGATACCTGATCGTAAGCGTTGGGATCCTCGTTATAAGCGGCGGTGAGCTCGTCTTCCGTATAGGTCAGGTTGTCCTGATGATCCTGAGAATAATACTGGGCCAGGAGGGAACGCTTGAGCTGTTCCTGATACACCTTTTCGGTCATGGTGCTGCCGTAGATCGTGCCCAGGTACTGCTTTTCCGTGTAACCATAGCTGGAAGCAGTGCTCTTGAGAGCCTCCAGAGAGCTGTCATAGTCGGCCTGCATCTCATCGTCCCAGGTGAAGCCTTCCTCAGCGGCGGCGTCGTTGAGGGCCTGGACGCTGGTCATGTAGTCCAGGGTCTGCTCCATGAAGAAGTCAAACCAGGACTGGTCGTCGCTGTAGGCCTGGTCCCGCAGATCGGCGGTGGTGTCCAGACCGATATAGCTGAGATAGTAATAGTTCTGGTTCACCCAGTTGGTGTAATAGTTCTGGAAGTAATAATTGACCTCAGCGGCGGTGTACTTTTCACCGTTGATGGTAGCGGCCGTAGCCGTCTTGGGAATGATGTTGGATTTCCAGATCACTGCGATGATCGCCACGATCAAAAATACCACGCCAATGGTGCCATAGAGGATGTTGGTACGCTTTTCCTCCTTGCGCTGCTGTGCCTCACGGGCGGTCTTGGGATTGCTCCAGTCGGAACCGGAGAGATCCTGCCGGTTTTTCTTTTCTCTTGATGCGCTCATTTGTGTTTCAGTCCTCTCAAGTATTGGTGCAAGGTTCGCAAGAAACCGTAATTACGCACTCGCTTATTATAATGGAAAAGCGCCGCATGTGCAAGGGGAAATTCTCTGGAATTCCGGTTCTGCGGCGGAGATTGGGGCAAATTACGCCAGTAAAAAAGCGGAGCAGTGTTTTTCTGCTCCGCCGGTGCCGACAATACAGGAAGATCCCCACAGCGGCCGTGTAGGACTCGTTATAACCTGCACCTTCAAGGCCAGGTGGGTCGCCTCCAGCCCGCTTTATCGCTTCCAACTTCCAACCGCAGACGGCAGTCGGGAGGCCTGCGAACCACGGACTGATCCGGCATCCCTTATAACGAAATGTGGGTTAAAAAAAGACCTATCACGAACCCCGCAGGGATCCTTTACAACGTATCACAAAAAGCGGCGGAATGCAATCGAAACCGCGCTCTCAGCCATCGTCTTCCTCGTCGAACAGTTCTTCCATAAAGCGCTCATAGACTGCATCCAGTTCCTCATCGGAGTCCAGGGTGGAAAGCAGATCCTCACCGTCTTCATGGATGACCTTCAAAATCACAAGACCGCTGTCCGGATCTTCTTCTTCGCCCTCGGTCTCAGCGGGGAAAAACGCCTGATACTGCTGCCCGTTATACTCCAGAGCGGAGACGAATTCCAAAACGATCTCCTGACCGTCCTCATCGGTGACTGTCAGGAAAGTGGGGCCGAACTCCTCACTCATGTGCGCATGCTCCTTTCGTGTATGCTGGCATTATTGTAACTGACTTCCGGAAAGATTGCAAGGGCCGGAAGTTTTGAAAATAAGGAAAAGCACGAAGGCACCGACGGGATTATCCTGCCCAAAACAAAGAAACCCATGCGAACAGGGAACTTTTTCTTGACGAATTACGACTTTTTCAATATTGACACGGGATGTTAGAATAGTAGATATTATGGATTCGTGCGGCCACGCGCCATGCGGCGGCACGGCACAGCAACGGGGGAGAATCCCCTATAAAAATCTGAGCAAAGGAGGTGCCCTGAGTTGGAGCACGGAAAGCGGGAATCCATTCCTGAGCGGCCCCCCCACCGGCAGGGGACCAAAAAGAAGCGGCAGGGGAGCAGCGCAGGCCATCGGGTGCTGTTTGTCTTGGGGACATTGGTGCTGATCGGGGTGTGCACATCTGCCATCATCGCCGGTATCTTTATGAAGTACGTCAATACCACCCTGGCACCCACCCTGTATGTCAACGCGGATGACTACAACATGAGCTACAGCTCCTTTGTCTACTATCAGGACAAGGAGACCCAGGAGTGGAAGGAGTATCAGACCCTGTACGGCGATATAAACCGTATCTGGGTGGATATTGAGGATGTGCCGGATGCCCTGTGGCAGGCGGTGGTGGCCATTGAGGATGAGCGGTTCTTTGAGCATAACGGTGTGGACTGGAAGCGGACTGCCGGCGCCACGCTGAATATGTTTATCGGCATGCGGGATACCTTCGGTGGTTCCACCATCACCCAGCAGCTGCTTAAGAACATGACGGGCGACGATGACGGCACGGTGAACCGTAAGGTCCGGGAGATATTCCGGGCATTGGAGTTTGAGAAGAATTACAGCAAAAAGGACATTCTGGAGCTGTATCTCAACTATATTTACCTGGGCAAGAACTGCTACGGCGTGCAGACGGCCGCCCAGTTCTACTTTGGAAAGGATGTCAGCGAGCTGTCTACGGCGGAATGCGCCTGTCTGATTGCCATTACCAACAACCCCTCCATGTATGGGCCCATGTCCGACATTGAGGTCCCGGTGGAGCAGGATGACGGCACCATCCGGTACAAGACCCCACGGGAGTTGAATAAGGAGCGGCAGGAGAACATCCTCAAGAAGATGTCTCAAGTGGAGGGGCCTGCCACCCTGGACGGAGATTCCACGGATTCCAGCACCTGGGAACCTTTCCTGACGGAGGAGGAGTACGAGACCGCCGTGAACGAGGTTCTCCAGTTTACTGACGGTACCACCTCTGCGGAGGATCTGGTGGCGGAGGTCTCCGGTGCCAGCGGCATCAACTCCTGGTTCGTGGACCAGGTGATCCTGGATGTCTCCAAGGACCTGGCGGAGCTCAAGGGGATTTCCCCGGGCGAAGCACGGACCCAGCTTTACAGCGGCGGCTATAAGATCTACACCACCCTGGACCCGGAGATCCAGGAGATCGCGGAGTCTGTCTATGAAGATCGAGGCAACCTCAATAACCTCACCTCTTCTAATGGACAACCCATCCGTTCCGGCATCACCATTATGGATCCCTATACCGGTGACATCGTGGCTCTGGTTGGCGACATGGGGGAGAAAACCGGCAATCTCATTACCAACTACGCCACGGACAAGCGTCAGCCGGGTTCTTCCATTAAGCCGGTGACGGTATATGCTCCGGCTCTGGACGCGGGGGCCATCACCATGGCTTCCACCTTTGATAACTATCCTGTCCGGCTGCTCAACGGTACGCCGTGGCCTAAAAACTCCCCCAACACCTATACGGGCATGACCACCTTGGCTACCGGTGTGGCCAAGTCCATCAACACCGTGGCCATCCAGGCTCTGGAGCGGGTAGGCGTAACGGAGGCCTATGCCTTTGCCACAGAGAACCTGCATCTGGGGCTGGTGGCCCAGGATATGAATGAGAGCCCTCTGGGTCTGGGCGGCCTCACCTACGGCCTGTCCACCGTGGAGATGGCAGCGGCCTACTCCACTTTTGCCAACGGCGGAATCTACAACTCTCCCCGAACCTATATCCGGGTGGAAGATCGGGACGGCAATGTGGTTCTGGAGAACGAGACCCAGAGTGAGGAGGCCATGAAGGAGACCACCGCCTACTTCATGAATCAGCTCCTGAAGGGGGCTGTAACCAGCGGTACGGGTTCCAGTGCCAGGTTCAGCGGCATGACCATTGCGGGTAAGACCGGTACCACCAACGATAACTACACCCGCTATTTCGTGGGCTACACGCCTTACTATGTGGCGGCAGTGTGGACGGGCTATCAGTACAATGCCCGGGTCAGCTATAACGGCAACCCCGCTATCACCCTCTGGAAAAAAATCATGCAGCAAGTCCATGAAGACCTGCCCTACAAGGATTTTGAAACGCCTTCCAGCGGGCTGGTTACTGTTCAAGTCTGCAAGGACAGCGGCATGCTGGCCGGTGAAGCCTGCGCCCTGGATCCCCGGCAGGATCGGATCCAATCGGTGACGGTGGCGGCGGGAACAGCGCCCACCGAGACCTGTACCATGCACGTGGTGCGGGATTACTGCACAGAGGGCAACTGCCTGGCAGGCGAGTACTGCCCGGAGAGCTCTGTGGTGCAGAGGGCATTTCTGGATCACGTCCGGGAGGACTACGGGCCCAATATCAAAGCGGATGACGATGCGTATCTGCTGAGCACCGTGGAGGAGGCCTTTGCCGAGACTGGCTGCACGGTTCACTCCTCGGAAACTGTGGTACCGGAGAATCCAGAGGACGGAGAGAATCCCGCCATTGATCCCAATGATCCCAACTATGATCCCTCCGGCGGATTCGGAGACGAGAATATGGATGATTCCAACAACGGAAACTCCGAAAGCAATACCGGTGGAAATTCCAGCGGCGGAAACTCCGGTGGTGGAAATACCGGCAATGCCGGGGATGACTGGTGGAGCGGATTCTGGAACAGCGGAACCTGACGAAAAGAGGACGCCTCAATTTGAGGCGTCCTTTTTGTATGTTTCATCAAAACCTACCGGGAAAGGAGGGGGACATCTTCGCAGCAGGTCAGTCCTTGAGAGCGGCGCAGTCAGCGGGGGCACCGGAGAGCATCTCCAGGCCATGAGCCAAGGTGGGGAGGACTGCCTCCAGATTCTCCTTGGCAGCTTTGGGGGATCCTGGAAGGTTCACGATCAGGGTTCCGCCCCGGATACCTGCCTGAGCCCTGGAGAGCATGCCCCGGGGTGTGATCTGCATGGAGGCATAGCGCATGGCCTCCGGGATCCCCGGTGTCAGCCGCTGGCACACAGCCAGGGTGGCTTCCGGTGTTACGTCCCGGGGAGAGAAGCCGGTGCCGCCGGTGGTGACAATCAGATTCACCGGGTGCTCATCACACAGTGCCCGCAGGGCGGCTTCGATGCGGATCTGTTCATCCGGTACCACCAGGGCGGTCTGGATTTTATACCCGGCGGACTGGAGTATTTCAGCGACAAGAGGGCCGCCTGCGTCGGGGCGTTCTCCCCGAAAGCTGCGGTCACTGACGGTGATGACGGCGGCTGTAAACATAAGGCAATTCTCCTTTACAGTTATTGAAATAAAAGAATATCTTCCGGTGCAACAGATACGGTAAGCCGGGATGGGGCCCCTATGGTCCTCCATGCTGTCCTGTCCAGTTCCATCCGCAGAAGGGGGGCACCGGAGGCGGAATTTTCCGGCCGCAGCAGTATGGCAGCGGCGGTCAGATCCTCCACTACCCGCTCTACGGTGCAGGGAATGGCGTTGAAAGCCCCTGCTTCCGATGGGATCACCCGGCGGGCACGGATACCGGCACGACGCACGGAGGGAGGAACGTCAGGGCAGGAGAGGGTAACACCCCACTGAGGAATGACCAGGGTGCCGTTTCCCGGCAGAACATCCAGAAAGTTCTCACATCCAGAGAGACGGGCGGCAGCTTCCGTGGACGGATGGGCAAATAGATGGGCGGTATCTGCCGGCAGCTGGGTGCGGCCATGATCCATGACACACACCCGGTTGCAGTTGCGATAGACCTCGCCCCGGTCGTGGGAGACCCACACCACGGTGCCGGGGAAAGCGGAGAGGGTGTCCGCCAATTCCAACTCCAGCTGCTGTCTGAGGTAGCTGTCCAGGGCAGAGAAGGGCTCGTCCAGCAAAATGGCACGAGGCTCTGATGCCAGGATCCGGGCCAGGGCGCAGCGCTGCTGTTGGCCGCCGGAGAGCTGATGGGGCCGCAGCTCCGCCACTGCCTCCAGCTCCATGCGGCGAAGCAGTTCCGACACGGCAGCTGTGCGGCGGGATTTCTCCCGGACTGCCACCGCGATGTTCTGCCGAACCGTCATGTTGGGGAAAAGGGCATACTGCTGAAAGAGATAGCCCACTTGCCGCCGCTGGGGCGGAAGATCGATTTTGGCGGCGCTGTCAAAGAGGGGAATGCCATCCAGAGTGATCTGGCCCTCATCCGGGGTCAGAATTCCGGCAATGCACTTGAGGGTCACGGATTTCCCGCAGCCGGAAGCGCCCAGCAGGGCCAGGACCTCGTTTTCCGCGTCAAACCGGGCTTCCAGATGAAACGCGCCCAGTGTTTTTCGGATATCCACATGGAGCATCAGGCCCGTACCTCCTTTCCATTCCGCTTTTGTCGGCTTTCCAACAGATTGACCGTCAGCAAAAAGACGGCGGAGATGGCGATGTTCACCAGCACCCAGCGCAGAGCGCCGGCGTCGTCGTTGGTGCGCCAGAGTTGGTAGACGGTAGTGGAGATGGTGGCGGTACGTCCGGGGGTGTATCCGGCGATCATGGAGGTGGCTCCATACTCGCCCAGGGCCCGGGCAAAGGCCAGCACCGTCCCTGCCAGGATGCCCTGGCGGCACACCGGCATCCGGATACGCCAGAAGATATAGGTATTGGAGAGGCCAAGGGTTTGCCCGGCCTCCGCCAATGTATGGTCAAAACTCTCAAAGGCGCCCCGGGCAGTGCGGTACATCAGGGGAAAGGCCACCACCACGGTGGCAAAGATAGCAGACCACCAGGTCATCACCAGTTTGACGTCGAATGTTTCCAGCACCCAGGCACCAAGGGGGCGCTTGGGCCCCAACAGGATCAGCAGCAGCCAGCCTACCACTGTGGGGGGCAGTACCAGCGGAAGCGTCAGCACCACATCCAGTACGCCTTTTACCAGACGGGGAAGCTTGGCAATATAGTAGGCCGTAAAAATGCCCAGGAAGAACACAGCCACCGTAGAGATGGCGGCGATACGCAGCGAATTGTAAAGGGGATACCAGTCCATACGCAGAACCTCCTGAGAGGAAATGGGGGATCCGCCATCTCTGCCCGCCAAAGGCGGGACGCCGCTGTGCGGCGTACAAGTGTTTTGCAGAGCAAAACCTTGGTTCGGGCAGGCTTTGCCTGGCCGGACAAGATCAAGCCGGGGTCCCCATTGGGCTGTTGCCCAATGGGGAGATGGCGGCGATACGCAGCGAATTGTAAAGGGGATACCAGTCCATACGCAGAACCTCCTGAGAGGGAATGGGAAAGATTGCCTAGCAAGGCAATGCGGAGAACCGGGGAGCGGACAGGATATGTCCGCTCCCCGGTCATTACGCAGGTTTAGGATTCCGCGGCTCAGACCAGGGGAGAGAAGCCCACGGCCTCAAAACAGGCAAGGGCCTCATCCGTGGAGAGGAAGTCCAGGAACGCCTTGGCGGCCTCGGGATTGGCGCTGTTCTTCATGACGGCGGCAGGATAGATCACTTGGCCGCACATGTCGGCGGTGGCTTCGTCCACCACGGTCAGGCCGGCGGAGAATGCGTCGGTGGCGTAGATGATGCCGCAGTCCACTGCCCCTTCGCTTACCTGAGTGGTGACCTCTTTGACGTTGGAGCCGTATGTAATGCAGCCAGCAATGGCGGCTTCATCGATCCCGTAGTAGGCAAAGATCTTCTGGGTGTACTGGCCTACGGGGACGTCGCTGTTGCCCATGGCCAGCATCACATCACCGCTTTGGAGCAGTTCCGCAAGCTGGTCAAAGGTTTCGATCCCCTTGGGATTCCCCTCGGGAACAGCCAGCGTTACTTTGTTTTCCAGCAGATCCAGCCGTGTGGCGCTGTCTACGAAGTCCAACCCCTCGGTATTCTCCTCACCGCCCTGGGCATCCAGCTGGTTCATCTGCTTGGGAGCGGCGGAGATGAAAACATCGCAGTCGGCTCCCTCCTGGATCTGGGTTTTCAGGGTGCCGGAGGAGTCATAGGTGGGCACAATGGTAACGCCCTCATTGGCCGCTTCATAGGCAGCAATGGCCTGGTTCAGGGATTCTTCCAGGGAGGCGGCGGCGAAGACATACAGCTCCACAGGCTCGGCGGCTTCCTGGGTCTCTTTTTCGGCAGGATCCGTGGTTTCCTCTTGTGCAGAGGATCCGCAGGCGGTGAGGGCAAGTACCATGGACAGGGCCAGCAGTAAAGACAGCGCTTTTTTCATGGGGGATCTTCCTTTCTGATGATAATATGTTCTGTCCGCCAATGCAAGGGCGGTGTTGAACTAACGTGATATTCACTTGAGAATAACGACGTGGGAACGATATGCGCCGCAGATACGGCGCATATCAAACGCACTTTATTTTCCGAAGGGGCACTCCGGCCAGTGGCAGGGCTTGCATCCCAGGCACAGCCCGCCCTCGCCCAGAGTCACGATCTGTTGCCGGGTCACCGGCACATCCGCTGTTACAAAGGGCAGCACCAGATCGAAGATGGTGGCGCCGGCGTACATGACGCAGCCGGGGAGGCCCATGACAGGGGTACCGTCGTCGTAGTAGCCCAGCAGGAACATAGCGCCGGGCAGTACCGGAGCACCGTAGGTGATGATCTTTGCCCCGCTTTCCTTGATCCCACCGGGAGTGTTGTCATCGGGATCCACGCTCATGCCCCCGGTGCAGAGAATCACATCGGCGCCGGTGGCCCGGGCTTCCGCAATGGCATTTGCCACGTTTTCCACCCCGTCGCCGGAGTAGGAGACAGAGAGGGTCTCGATACCGTAAAATGCAAGTTTGTCCTTCACCACCGGGGGGAAGGTATCCTGAATGAGACCCTTTTTCACCTCACTGCCGGTAGCCACGATGGCAGCAGTGCGCCGTACCCAGGGCTTGAGCTCCAGCAGGGGCGTATCCCCGGCGGCCTGCTCCGCCGCTTGCAGCTTCTCCTCCGGGATGATGAGGGGGATCACCCGCATGCCTGCCAGCTTGTCGCCCTTGCGGACGGCGGTTCCGCCCTTCCGGGTGGCGATCATGATGTCCTCAATGGAATTGACGGCCATCAGCTTTTCGGAATTTACCCGAAACAAGCCGTCACAGGCGGCTTTCAGCTCGATCTTGCCCTCTTTCACCTCGCTGCGGTCCATGTGGTCGCCCACGCACAGGGTATACAGCCGCTCGGCAGCGTCATTTTCGTGGAGCATTCCCGGCGTCATCTCCCAGACGTACAGGTGCTCCTTGCCCATGGAGAGCAGCACCGGGATATCCTCCTGTGTCACCACATGGCCCTTGCGGAACCGGGCGTCCTTGTACTGATCTTTGATAATTTGGGTGAGGTCGTGGCAGAGCACATGGCCCACGGCATCCTCAGTTTTGATGAGTTTCATTTCTCCGCCTCCAGGATTTCAATTTCGTCTCCGGCCCGGACGGTGCCTTCTTTCACCACCACGGCAAAGATGCCCTCTGTGGGCATGACGCACTTGCCCACCGCCTTCTTGATGGCGCAGTCGCTGTGGCACTCCTTACCGATCTGGGTCACCTCCACCTCCGTCCCCCC
Organism: Dysosmobacter sp.; assembly: GCF_052306735.1. Taxonomy (NCBI): domain Bacteria; kingdom Bacillati; phylum Bacillota; class Clostridia; order Eubacteriales; family Oscillospiraceae; genus Dysosmobacter; species Dysosmobacter sp. The sequence goes on from NZ_DAWBAJ010000018.1 coordinate 15,064, forward strand.
AATACGCAGATGGGTGCCCACGGGAAGGTGCTTGAGGTCGATGCCCCGGGTATTGATGTTTTCGGCAAAGACTCCCGCGTCCAGAGGGATCGGGCAGGCGGCACGCATGGTGTCCACGCTCTCCTCTGCCAGGAGGGAGATCTGCCGGTGCCAGTCTCCGGCGTGGGCGTCTCCCACGATGCCGTGACGCAGTTTCAGATGGATTTCCGGAACGGGATGCTTGATAGTCCCCTTTTTTTCGCTGATATTGACGGATACGACAGTGGCCAAGTGGCTCACTCCTTTATTTTGTAGTCTCCGCTTTTGCCGCCGCATTTTTCCAGCAGGCGGATATTGGTGATGCGCATGTCCTTCTGGACGGCCTTGCACATGTCATAGATGGTCAGAGCCGCCACTGACACTGCGGTGAGGGCCTCCATCTCCACGCCGGTGACGCCGGTGCAGGTGACGGCGGCCCGGATCTCCACCATGCAGGGATCATCCGACAGGGCGAAGGTGATGTCAATGCCGGTAAGGGGGAGAGGGTGGCACATGGGGATCAGCTCCCAGTTGTGCTTGGCGGCCTGAATGCCCGCCACCTGGGCGACAGAGAGAACATCGCCCTTTTTCATGGTGCCGTCCTTGATTTTTTGCAGGGTCTCGGGAGCCATATGGATCTCCCCGGCGGCCACAGCGGTGCGGTGGGTGACGGCCTTGTCCGTCACGTCCACCATCTTTGCCCGGCCCTGTTCATTGAAATGGGTCAGCTCGCTCACGGTTCAGCCTCCAATTTGATTCATGTTGCGCGGGGTATCGCTCCGGCGCTCCGCCAGATGATGGCGCTCCGGCTTGTGGAGGATCCCCTGGCGGATGGCGTCCTCCAGTGCCGGGCCGTGGAGCCCCCGCAAATTGATTTCTTCACGGCTGTGGAGACATCCTTTCAGCTTGCCGTCCGACGTTACCCGAATGCGGCGGCACTGGGCACAGAAGTCGTGATTCACCGGGGAGATCAGTCCCACGGTACCCACGGCTCCCGGTAGCTGATACCGCCGGGCCACGCCTCTGGATGCAATCTGCTGTAAAGTGGGTATCCTTTTCAGAACAGTATCTCCGGGGAGAAAACAGGACTTGTCCCATGCGGCACAGGGGCCCATGGGCATCAGCTCAATGAACCGCACCTCCCAGGGGTGCTCCTGGGTGAGGTTTACAAAATCCCCGATCTCATCGTCGTTGAAGCCGCCGATGAGAACGGTGTCGAATTTCAGATCCCGGAACCCGGCGTTCTCCGCTGCCCGGATACCGGAGAAGACTTCCGAAAGATTCCCTAGCCGGGTCATCTCTGAGAAGCGATCCGGCCGCAGGGTGTCCAGGCTGATGTTCAATCGATCCAGTCCGGCTTCCCGCAGCGGGGCTGCCAGCTGGGGCAAAAGGGAGCCGTTGGTGGTGAGGCACAGTTCCTCCAGTCCAGGGATGGCACGCAGCTGGCGGCATAGTTCCACGATTCCCCGGCGTACCAGAGGCTCTCCGCCTGTTAAGCGAATTTTCTTTACACCGCAGCGTACACAAGTTTCTGCAATTTCGGCAAGCTCCTCCAGAGAGAGCATGTCCCGGTGATCCCGCTTTGCAACGCCCTCTAGAGGCATGCAGTAGCGGCAGCGGTAGTTGCAAAGGTCGGTGACGCTCAGCCGCAGGTAATCGATTGTCCGTCCACACCCATCCAGCATGGCGTCCTCCTATCGTGATACTCAAGTTAGGTAAACGGTGCTGCTATTATTATAGAGGTTTCCTGGGAAAAGTCAAGAAAAAGGGGACGCCTTACGGCGTCCCCTTGGTATCGGCGATTCGTGTGCGGATGGTGCATACGGTAACTGTCAGCAAAGCGGTGAAAAATACCAGAAACAGCACATCCACGGCCTGTGGCAGCAGACGCAGACCCAGGCTGAAACTGAACTCCGGAATTTGATACAGATGGGTATCAAGCCGGTTTTTCAGAGCGTTCAGCAGAATCAGGGCCGCCCACCCGCAGATGAGATACACGACATTCCGGCCTCTGGGTTCCACGCGGACACGGCGGAACGCACGGATGGTCACCAGGAACATCACCAGCATCACCATCAGTTGAATCCAGGCGATCAGAAGGCGGATATAGTTTTGTTCCGGTGTGAAGGACAGGGTGAACAAAGTCAGCTGCCAGGTGATGCCGGTGGCCCAGCGGAGATAGACCTCCACAAGGAGATACACGGCCCAGGCGCACCAGAGACCCGGACGTTTTTTGGCCAGGAAACAGATGACACCGCAGGATAGAAAAGGGGTACAGAGGATCAGCCCCTCCAGCAGTCCGCCGGCCACGGTACACACCAGCACCGTCACAAACGCCATACACAGCAGGACGATGCCTGCGACTTTCCGCCCCGGAAGATTGCCTGTTGCCGGTGGCTGGATGGTTGGGGCTGCTGGAGCGGTGGTGTCATCTGACGAATTTTCCGGTGGCGTTCCGGTGACCAACTCATCCAGCGTCACCCCGAATATCCGGCTCAGCTTTACCAGCTTGTCCAGATCCGGCACGCTTCCGTCTGTCTCCCACTTGCTGACAGACTGGCGGGAGACGTCCAAGGCTTCCGCCAGATCTCCTTGTGAGAGGTGTTTTTCCGCCCGCAGACGGCTGATGTTGCTTCCAAGGCTCATGCTTGCTCCTCCTTTTCCTGGTCACAGAGTACCAAAGAACCACAGAAATGTCCACCAAGCGGGCTTGAAATTTTAGCAACCGTCAGTTGCACCCCGGAAGGATTTTTGAAATACGGGGTGGTACACCCGCGTTCTTGACGCTTGCAGGGGGAAGTGCTATTCTATGGAAAGAAGAACGAAAGGGGAGGCGGCGGCATGGGACTGGCGAGCCTGTTGGATATCCGGCCCGGCGTTACCGCCGTCATCGGCGGTGGGGGCAAGACCACGCTGCTGCGGACTTTGGGTGGAGAATTGGGGGCAGACGGGAAACACGTGCTGGTGTGCACCACTACGAAGATCCTGCCATTTCCGGATCTGCCCTGTGCCCGGACGTCGGCGGAACTGGAGATGCTGAGAGAGAAACATCGGCTGGTGTGTGCCGGGACCCCGGTGCCGGGAACGGAGAAGCTCACCGCACCGGAACTTTCCATGGCACAGCTTGCCGCCATGTTTGACTATGTGCTGGCGGAGGCCGACGGTGCCGCCCGCCGTCCTCTGAAAGCCCATGCCCCTCACGAGCCGGTGATCCCGCCGGAAGCCAATCAGGTGATCTGTGTGGTGGGGGCGTCGGGGTTCGGGCAGCCCATCGCCAGGGCCGCCCACCGGCCGGAACGCTACGCGGCCCTGGCGGGAGTTCCGGAGACGGCAGAGGCAACACCCCGGACGGAAGCGGCGGTTCTCCGGGCGGAGAAGCTGGGAGGCCTGATCTATGTGAATCAGGCGGAAACGCCCCAGGCCCGGGAGAACGCCCGGGTGCTGGCAAGACTGTTGGAACGGCCCGTCCTGGCGGGCAGCCTGCAAAGAGAGGAGTATTTCTTATGCTGGTAGTGATTCGCGGCGCCGGAGATTTGGCCACCGGCGTGGCATTGCGGCTGTGGCGGGCCCATATCCGGGTGGTGATGACGGAGATCCCGGCCCCCACTGCCATCCGGCGGACGGTGTGCTTTTCCCAAGCCATCGTCCACGGGGAGGCCACGGTAGAGGATGTGACGGCCCGGCAGGCAGAGAACCCCAAGCAGGCTCTGGCTTTGCTGAAGGAGGGCGTGATCCCGGTTCTGGCAGATCCGGAGGGGAAATGCATCCCCGTGCTGCGGCCTGACGCGGTGGTGGATGCCATCCTGGCCAAGCGGAACCTGGGCACGAAGATCACCGACGCGCCGGTGGTTATCGGCGTGGGCCCCGGCTTCACCGCCGGAGTGGATTGCCACGCGGTGGTGGAGACCATGCGGGGCCACTATCTGGGCCGGGTGATCCATGAGGGGAGCGCCATCCCCAACACCGGCATCCCGGGGCTCATCGGCGGCTTTGCCGGAGAGCGGGTGCTTCGGGCCCCGGCGGATGGGATTTTCCATCAGCTGCTGGACATCGGCGCCCAGGTGAAGATGGGTGATGTGGCCGCCACGGTGAACGGCGAGCCCATGGTCTGCACCCTGGACGGCGTCCTGCGGGGCATTCTGGCGGACGGCACGCCTATCCACAAGGGGATGAAGTCCGGAGACATCGATCCCCGGTGCGAGATCAAGCATTGCTACTGCGCCAGCGACAAGGCCCTGGCGGTGGGCGGCGGCGTGCTGGAGGCCATTTTGAATCTCACAGGCGCACTGGAAGAGAGACCGTGACCGCAAGAGCGGCGGAAAGGACAATGTATGGCAGAAAATGAAGTAAAGCTGACAAAGCTTGCCAAGTGCGCCGGCTGCGGCGCCAAGGTGGGAGCGGGAGTCCTGGCCCAGCTGCTGGACGGCATCCGGGTCCATGAGGACCCCAATCTGTTGGTGGGATTTGACAAGAGCGACGACGCGTCGGTATATAAGGTCAGCGACGATCTGGCTCTGGTGCAGACGGTGGACTTTTTTCCGCCCATTGCCGACGATCCCTACCTCTTCGGACAGATCGCCGCCACCAACGCATTGAGCGATGTGTACGCCATGGGCGGCGAGCCCAAGCTGTGCCTGAATATCATGGCGGTTCCCGAGTCCATGTCCAAGGAGACGGTTCATCAGCTGCTCCGGGGCGGCTACGATAAGGTCTACGAGGCAGGGGCCCTGATTACCGGCGGCCACAGCATCCTGGATGATGAACCCAAGTACGGCCTGGCGGTGACGGGCTTTGTCCATCCGGATCATGTGCTCACCAACTCCGGGGCGAAGCCGGGGGATGTACTGCTGTTCACCAAACCGCTGGGCATCGGTGTCATCACTACCGCCGCCAAAGCGGAGATGGCATCGGAGAAGGGCATTGCCTTGACCCAGAAGCTGATGACCACCCTCAACAAGGCCGCCCGGGATGCCATGGTGAAGTACCGTGTCCACGCCTGCACGGATGTGACGGGCTTCGGCCTGCTGGGCCACTCCTGTGAGATGGCTCAGGGCAGCGACGTGGAGATCGAACTCCATGTGGCGGATATCGACCTGATTCCCGAGGCGGTGGAGCTGGCCCGGATGGGGATTCTGGCTGCCGGCATGTACCGCAACCGCTCCTTTGCAGAGCCCTGGGTGGACGCCGGAGAGACGGAGCTTTGCCGGCAGGATGTGCTCTACGATCCCCAGACTGCCGGCGGTCTTCTGATGGCAGTGGATCCGGCGGACGCGGAGGCACTGTACAAAGAGCTTCAAGGCTGCGTCCCCAGTGCCCAGCGCATCGGTGTGGTGCGGGAGTACCGGGGCGGGAAGCGGATCTTCCTGCGGTAAGGAAATCAAAAAAGGACGCTCCCGAAAGGAGCGTCCTTTTCTCAGTATTGGGATTCCATATTCTGAATGGTTTGATAAAACCATTCATTTACCGGAACAGGGATATTGTGCTGCTGGGCCAGACGGCGGATGGTACCGGAGAAGAGCTCCACCTCGCTTTTGCGGTGGGCCTTGCCGTCCTGGCGCATGGAGGGTTCCCCGTCGGCAGGGAAGTGGTCAATGATGGAAAGCCACCCGTCGATATCCGCCTCCGACAGGGCTACCCCCTCGGCATTGGCCACGGCCACCACCTCCCGCATGGCACCCAGCATGGCATCCCGGGCTTTGCCGGGGACCTGTACGCCGCCGTAGCCGCATTGGAAGACCATGGTGGCCTGGTTGCAGCCGGTGTTGCACAGGAGCTTGCTCCACATGTGGGTGCGGATGTCCGGGTGAAGGACGTAGGGGAAGCGGATGACGTCAAAAAAGCCCCTCAGACGGCGCAAATGGGTGTCATCCTGCCCGGCAGGAACCCCCAGGGCCAGCTCGCCCACCGGATCCACCGTTACCTGATTGCCCTCTTTCTTGGCAGACATCTTCTGGGCCACGCACCAGACCACTTTCTCCGGACCGAAAGCCTGCCCCAGCATGGGCTCGCTGGCGATGCCGTTGAGGACCGAGAGGAGGGTGGTCTCCGGCCCTACCAGATGACGGCAGGTTTCTATGGCGGCGGGAAGACCGCCAAACTTCACGGCGAAAAGCAGCAGATCCACGGGCTCCTTCCGCTGGGCGGCATCCTCGTAATGGAAGGAGCAGGGGTGGCCGTTATAGCACAGCTCCTGGCTGCGGTAACGCTCCGTGCGGGCCTTGTCCGCCAGAATGAGGACGTGCTCGGGGCCCAGCGCCTCTGTGAACAAGTGGGCGTACAGGGTCCCCAGAGCGCCCAACCCGATGATGCCTACCGTCTCAATCTTTTTCATGGATGACCTCCTGAAAGAAAGAGCGGCGGAATGTTCCGCCGCTCCGTAATTTGTGGAATGTGATTAGGCGATCCGAGCCAGCCACTTCAGGTCATAGGGCTCGAAGACCACTTTCTCATAGGCGTCCACGTCCATCATGGTGCCGTCCCAGTCGGAGTGGATGTCGCCGTTTTGCTTGATGAGGATATCATAGAGGATATCATAGGTGACGCCATCGGTGGGATCGGTTTCCACGATGGTAGAATAGGGCAGGGTCTTGTGATAGGTCAGTTCCATGCCCTTGTAATCGAAATGGAAGCCGCAGCGCATCCGGCAGCCGTCCAGTCCGGTGTACCGGGCCACCTGCTTGAGATCATGGAGGATCTTGTCACCCTCCTCCTCATAGAGGTTTTCGGGGGTGGTGGCGGTGTAGTCGAAGCGGAACTGGATGGAGGCGCCGGGGATCTTGCGGAAGCGCTCCATATAGGGCACCAGGTTTTCAGCGGGATAGTTCTTGTAAAGCACACAGTTGATCCGGAAGGGAACGGGCAGCCGGGCCAGCAGGGAGTCGTTGGATTCCACCACGTACTTCTGCATATGCCGGGAGACATTGATGCAGGTGATTTTGTCCTTGTTGCGCTGGGCAAAGGCCAGGATATCCTCCTCAGTGGTGTGCTCGGAAACAGGGAGGGTGGTATTGATATAGACCTTGTGGGTGGTGGGGATCTCGTCCAGCATCATCTGGAGAGTGTCCAAATCCGCCAGGGGCTCGCCGCCGGTGAAGACAAAATCACAATACGGCGTGATGGCGTCCATCCGGCGGATGCTCTGGCAGATCTTCTCCGCAGAGAAACCCGTCAGATCCGCATACTCTCCTTTATTGATGCAGAAAGGGCAATGGTTCTTACAATCATAGGGGACGAAGATTGTCACCGTGGCGCCGCCCTCCCGCGTCTTGTAGGGATGATTCATGTTGATCGGCCTTTCGTGATGATATATCGGCAAAACTGGTAAAAGTCGGCATAGACTTTTTTAGAAGTTTTCATGCACGCTCAAATATTTTAATGGATTTTACACGGAAGGTCAAGAGTTAATGTGAAATTCCCGCTGGAAAATGTGCGGAAAAGCAATGCGGGGCTGTACACGTCCCACAAAAAATGCTATACTACATGTACTTTTTGAAAAAATGAAAGGAGGCGGAGCGCGTGGATGGAACCACAATGCCGCTGCAGGCGCTTTTGGATCAGGTGACGGCACTGCTGGCGGCATACCCCGTGGCAGGGGAGTGGTACACCGCTTTCGTGCGGTTTTTGTTTCCGGTTTTGGCAGTCATGATCCTGTGGCGGGCGGTGCGCTCACTGCTGCGGATCCCCCATACGCCGGAGACCTGGGGGCAGCTGAGCCTGCCCAACGGGACGCCTCTGCTGCTGACCCATTGGGAGAATATCATTGGACGGGGAAAGTCCGCCGATATCTATTTGAATTATCCCAGCATTTCCCGTCAGCACGCCGCACTGTGCCGGGGGGAGAGCGGGGAGTGGACGGTCTATGACCTGGACTCCAAAGGCGGCACGCAGGTCAACGGAGAGCCGGTGAATGGCTCCGCCCCCGTGAAGCTGGGAGACACCATTACCCTGGGCGGCGTACCGCTGATCTTCCTGCCCCAGACCGTGGCGGAGCGGGAGGAACTGGAGGCCCGCCGGCGGGCGGAGCGTCCCGCCGCCATCTGGCCTTCCTTTTTGTGGCTGACGGTGTTCCAGGTCCTGGCGTGCCTGCAGCTGATCGTCTCCGAGGGCTCCGAGGCAACGGTCGGCATCCCGCTGGCCTTTTTGGGACTGACCATTTTAATGTGGCTGTATTTTGTGGCCCTGCGGGCAACCCGCTGCGTGGGCTTTGAGTTGGAGACCATCGCCTTTTTCCTGTGCACATTGTCCCTGTCGGTGACGGCTTCCAGTGCCCAGGAGAGCCTTTTCAAGCAGTTTTTGGCGATTTTGCTGGGATTGGGGCTGTTTTTGGTGCTGGGCATTTTCCTGCGGGATCTTTCCCGGGTCCAGCGCTACCGCTGGCTGATGGCGGCGGCGGCCATCGGGCTTCTGGGCATCACCCTGGTGGTGGGCAACCGCAAGTACGGCGCCGTCAACTGGATCTCTCTGGGGGGGATGTCCTTCCAGCCCTCGGAGATCGCCAAGATCTGCTATATCTTTGCCGGATCCGCCACCCTGGAGCGGCTCTTCCGCCGCCGGAACCTGACGCTGTTCATCGTCCTCACCGGCGTTTGCATCGGGCTGCTGGGCATTATGAGCGATTTCGGCACGGCGGCCATCTTCTTCATCACGTTTTTGGTGATCGCCTACCTCCGGTCCGGGGACTGGGCGACACTGTCTCTCATCTGCGGCGGGGCCGTGTTCGGCGCAGGGCTGATCGTGACCTTTAAGCCTTACATTCTGGACCGCTTTGCCACCTGGGGCCATGCTTGGGAGGCAGCCTCCACCACCGGCTATCAGCAGACCCGCACCATGTCCGCTGCTGCCTCCGGCGGCCTTTTGGGCATGGGAGCCGGGGAGGGCTGGCTCCACCGGGTGGCCGCGGCGGATACGGATCTGGTGTTCGGTATGCTCTGCGAGGAGTGGGGGTTGATCATCGCCGTACTGGCGGTGGCCTCCATCATTGTGCTGGCCTTTTTTGCTGTGCGAACCATCCGGGTGGGCCGATCCAGCTTCTATACGATTGCCGCCTGTGCTGCAGGTTCGCTGCTGGTGTTCCAGACCTGCCTGAACGTGTTCGGTTCCGTGGATCTGCTGCCCCTGACGGGCGTGACGTTCCCCTTTGTCTCCAACGGCGGCTCCGCCATGATGTCTGCCTGGGGACTGCTGGCGTTTTTGAAGGCCACGGATACCCGTGAGAATGCCAGTTTCGCGATCCGGCGGGCGCCCCAGCGGCAGCTGACGGAGGAGGCCCACCGCCGGGCGGCCCCGGTGGAGGATCCTTTCGGCATGGAGGAAAGAGAGGAGGCGGATCATGCGGAAGATTGAGCGGCGTGCCGTGGTCTGTCTGGCTCTGGCCCTGGCCCTGGCGCTGGGAATGGGCATCTTTTTGTGGAAGTATTTCACCCAGGGGGGCAGCTGGGCCTCCTCGGCATTCAACAGCCACATCTATACCAACGGCGTCCTGGCCAGCGGCACCGTTCTGGATCGGGACGGAGACATTCTCTCCACGGTGGAGAACGGGGAGCGCACCTATTACAGTGACGCCACCGTCCGTAAGGCCACCCTCCACGCGGTGGGAGACCTGCAGGGCAACATCGGCACCGGTGCCCTGAATGCCTTTGCCGACAAGCTCACAGGCTACGATCTTCTCAATGGTGCGTTCGGGGCGGAGCGGGGCAACGACCTCTATCTTACCATCGATGCCCGGTACAATTATGAGGCCTATCAGGCGCTGAACGGCCATGCGGGAACTGTGGCGGTATACAATTATAAAACCGGCGAGATTTTGTGTATGGTCTCTGCCCCCAGCTACGATCCGCTGAACGTGCCGGAGGACATCGAGACCAACGAGCGCTATGAGGGCGCTTATCTCAACCGTTTCCTGTCCTCCTCCTTTACCCCCGGCTCCGTCTACAAGACGGTGACGCTGGCGGCGGCCATGGAGGAGATCCCGGACCTTTTCTCCCGCACCTGGACCTGCGAGGGCTCGGTACAGATTGGAGATGAGACCATCATCTGCTCCGGTACCCACGGCCAGGAAGACATCCACGATGCTTTTGCCAATTCCTGCAATGTGGTCTTCGCTCAGCTGGCGGAGGAGCTGGGAGCCAATGTGATGGAGAAGTACACGGAGAAGGCCGGCTTGACGGACAGCTATTCCGTCAATGGCCTGCCCACCGCCCGGGGGACATTCTCCTTTGACGATGCCTCCGCCGGACAGCTGGGCTGGGCCGGTGTGGGCCAGGGCAAGGATCAGGTGAATCCCTGTGCCCTGATGGTGTACATGGGGGCGATTGCAAATGGCGGAAAGGCCGCCAAGCCCTATCTCATTGAAAAGACCGTGAGCTCTCTGGGCCTGCCGTCCCTGCCCCATTTGACCCGTCACACCGGGACGTTGATCGCCTCCGACACTGCTGCCCAGATGGCGGATATGATGGCGGAGAACGTGGAACGCACCTACGGAACCGGCCGCTTCCCCAATATGGACATCTGTGCCAAGTCCGGTACCGCGGAGGTGGGGGAGGGCGAGACGCCCCATGCCTGGTTCGCCGGGTTCCTGCGCAACGAAGACACTCCCTACGCCTTCGTGGTGCTGGTGGAAAACGGCGGCGGCGGCTCCTCTGTGGCCGGCACTGTAGCCGGAAAAGTGCTGGATATCATGGTCAACGGATATTGATTTTGATTGGAAAAGCGCACCCCGGACAGACAGAGGTCTGTCCGGGGTCTTCTGTGGATTTGCAGAAAACATGCTCGACTTTTTGACGTGAGAGCGCTATACTATGGGGAGAAAATTCTGCCGCGCAAAGCGTGGTATTTGGAAAGGAACGTGATCTTCCATATGGCAGAACCTATGAAATGCGGAACGGAGGAATTTGAGGTTCATCTGCCCCCGGAGCTGATTGCGGCGGAGCTGGAGCCCAATCGGCTGGATCTGCCCCAGCGGACGCCGGCGGAGCACATCCGCTATGCCCTGGATCATCCCATCGACTCCGCGCCGCTGAAGGAGCTGGTGAAGGCCGGGGACAAGGTGTGCATCGTCATCTCCGACGTCACCCGCCGCTGGCAGTCTCCGGAGACCTATATTCCCATTCTGATCGCGGAGCTGGAGTCCGCCGGCATCCGGGATGAGGACATGCTGATTATCTCCGCCACCGGCACGCACCGCCGCCAGACGCCGGAGGAGCACATGGGCTTGGTGACCCGTGAGGTTTATGACCGGATCGAGCTGGTGGATCACGTGTGCACCGACCAGGACAACCTCACCTATGTAGGAACCACCACCCGGGGTACCCCGGTATGGCTGGACAAGCGTGCTCTGGCGTGCGACAAGATCATCCTCACCGGCGGTGTGGTGTACCACTTCATGGCCGGCTTCGGCGGTGGCCGCAAGAGCGTCCTGCCGGGGATCGCCGGCCGGGAGACCATTATGAAAAACCACAACCTGGCCCTGAATCCCGGTATTGGCAGCGGCTCCAATCCCAATGTTCGCAGTGCCAACATGAATGAGACCAACCCGGTTCACGCCGACATGATGGAGGCCTGTTCCATGGCCAACCCCACCTTCCTGGTGAACGTGGTGGTCAACGACGATCAGCAGATCATTGCTGCCTTTGCCGGCAACTGGGTCACCGCACACCGGGCGGCCTGCGACCTGGTGGATCGGATGTACGGCGTGCCGGCCAAGGAGAAGACCCCTCTGGTCATCGCCAGCGCAGGCGGCTTCCCCAAGGATCTGAACTTCTACCAGACCATCAAGACCCTCTGCAACGCTTTGGAGGTGGTGGAAGACGGCGGAACCATCATTCTGGTGACCCGCTCCGAGGAAGGCTTCGGCAATGCTGACACGCAGCAGCAGATTGCCGGTTATCCCACCATGCTGGATCGGGAGAAGGCTCTGCGGGAGAACTTCTCCATCGGTGCTTTTATCGGCTACCTCTTTGCCGAGAGCGCCGAGAAGTATCATATGATTGCCGTCACCGGTATGGATCAGGCCGACTTCGGAACCTCCAAAATCCACGTGGTCAAGACCCTGGACGAGGCTCTGGCACTGTCCCGGGAGCTCAACGGCGGCAAGGATCTGCGGGCTACGCTGATGCCCCACGGCGCCAACACCCTGCCCAAGTTTGCGTAAGGCAAATCAAAAAAGCCGAATGGAATCATTCCATCCGGCTTTTTCTATGTTTCCGACGGTTCGATATCGAAGAAGTAGCGCATCTCGTAGATGGTGTTTCCCACTTCCAGGGTGGCATCCACGGTGTAGTGGGCGCCGTACGGGGGTGGAGGCAGCACCAGGGCATCCTCCGCAGCCTCCGCGGAGAGGGTATCAAACTGCGTACGCTCCCAGTCGGAGATCTGAATGGTGCAGGCAGAGGGGGTCAGAGCTCCGCTTATCTCCATAGGATCCTCCGGGTAGTACCCTGGGGGCAGGAAGTATAGCCGCACGCCGGTGAGATCATAACCGCCCAGACTGCCGGAGCCTCCGTGCATGACTTTGGGTACCCCCAGGGGGACTCCGTCCGAGGTGCAGGAGAGGACCCGGGTGACCGCATAATCCCACCAGATGTCATGCTCGGGATCGCTGCTTTCCAGGAATACCATCAGCTGCGGCACTTCCATGGGCTCAGCGGTGAAGATGGAGGCAATATAGTCCCAATCCACCGGGGAGGCAGTGAGATATGTGGTTTTCCCCGCACCGGAGTTGGAGACCGTTAAAGCATGTTCACTGAGATTGACCCAGCGGGTACCGCTTGGTATGCGGTAGGTGAGGGCCAGCTCCTGCTTCTCGGTGGAGAAGGTATAGTTTCCTGCAATCTCCTGGAATTGCAGGAAGGAAAGATAGCGATTCAGTGCCTCCGGATCAGCGCAATCGTGGCAACTGTATTTGCCGTCGATTTTGAGACTGGTGCCGGTGAGGTCAAACGCCGCGGTATCCTGAGAAGAGAAGATGTATGTTTCTCCGGTGCCGGAGCCGTAGGCGATGGTCACATACCCACAGCTGATGATCAGGAGAAAAAAGATCAGGCTCATCACCCCGATGCCGCGGCTGCGGCTGCGGGGCTTGACCACATTGCACAGCCGGTAGCGCAGAGATTTGGCAGAGGCGGACAGGCACGTGGTGAAACCCCGCTCGTCCCCGGCAGTCTGCAGCAGCAGACGGGCGTACTCTTGGCGGGTCTCCGAAGCGGCGTCCCGCAGTACGGCTTCGTCACAGCTAAGCTCCAGATCGTCGGCGCTGCGGCGCATGGCCAGCCACATCAGGGGGTTGAACCAGCAGACAGCGGTACAGAATGCCAGAAAGAATTTGTTCCAGCAGTCCTGTCGCCCGATGTGCACCAGCTCGTGGCGGAAGATCAGGGACAGGTCATCGGGGGCATAAGATTGCTTCGGAAGTACTACCCGGACAGATGGGCGGAAAAAGCCGATGGACAGGGGTGTGCGGACCTCGGGGGAGACCACCAGGCGGTAGCCCGCTTTTTTGAACCCGGCGGATTTCTGCTCCGATTCCCAGAGAGACAGGATTTCCGGGTCCGTGACAGGCCGGGCGGCTTTCAGGATCCTCCGGCGAAAGAGCAGGTGGGAAAGCAGGTTCCACCCCAGCACGGCAAAGGCCCCCGCAAGCCAGAGGATACAGAAGGCTTTCAAAGCCCGTTCCGGTACCGAGAGTGCCCAGAGCGGGCGGGAGAGTTGCATGGGGCTTTGCAGGGCCAGGTAGAGGTAATTGGGCAGCAGCCAGAGAAGGGCGCAGCTGCGGGCACGGAGGGTCCGGCGCAGCAGGGGCAGCAGTGCCATCAAAAGCAGGTAGTAGATACTGATGTGAAGGAAGATGGAAAAGGACAGGGAGAGCAATTTCTTCTGAATGGTGTCGGAATACTGCAGGACGGGGTAGCCCAGCAGCGCCCCTGCAAAGAATACAGGCAGCAGCATGGCAGGGAAGATGGGGGCGTAGCGCAGGTGTGAATCCGTCTGGGATTCCCGTTCCTCCCGGGAGTAAAGCCCCAGCGCCAGGGCGCCGGAGAACAACAGGGCAAAAAAGCCCCGGATGAACGTTTCCGGGCTCATAGGGCGTCCCTTTCCAGCAGGTCCCGCAGCTCCTCCAGCTCCTCCCGGCTCAGGCCGCTCTCACACAGGGCGGCGGCAAAGGTGGACAGATTTCCCCCACAGAGCTTGTGAAAGAAGGTGCTGCTCTGGGCGGCCAGATAGTCCTGCCGGGTCACCAGGGGGACATACCGGCTCCGGCGGCCGTCTTTTTCGATGGAGAGAAAGCCCTTTTCGCTCAGGCGGGTCAGCAGGGTCAGCAGGGTGGTGACAGCCATAGGGTGGGTGGAGGCCAGAATGGCCTCCAGATTCTTGCGGAATACCGGAGGTTCGCAGGCCCAGACAGCTTGCATCACCTCCAGCTCAGCGTCCGGCAGACGGCGGATAGGCTGCTTCACAGGATCACTCCTCTACGTTTGTAGTATATTGATATTCTACAATTATAGAATAAATCTGTCAAGTCCTCTTTCCGGGTAGAAGAGGAAAAAAGGAAGCACCCCCAGCTCTCCAGGGACGCTTCCTCATGTGACGTGAATTTCCTTTACACTGTACTGCAAATCACGGCGTTGACCTTCTCGGCAAAGAAGGACCACTCCGCTTTTTTCTCCTCCAGCATTTTCAGGCCCTTTTTGGTGATGCGGTAATATTTGCGCATCCGGCCCGTCTCCGCCGCTTTTTCCCGGACTGTCACCAGTCCGTCGGCTTCCAGGCCGTGGAGAATGGGGTAGAGGGTACCTTCCTTGAGTTCAAAGGTGTGGTCGGAGCGGCGGGAGAGTTCCGTAATCATCTGGTAGCCGTATAGTTCCTCCCGGCTCAGCAGGGACAGAATCAAAAGGGTAGTGCTGCCGCTGATGAGGCTCTTGTCGATTTTCATGTTGTCCCTCCTTTTTGATTGGCAAAATAGAAATTCAGAGTATCGTATGTACGTGTTTCCTGCAAGATCCCGGTGCTGTCATAGATCCGCAGTACGCCGGAACTGATGCGATCCTCGGTCCACAAGATTCCGGCGGCTTGCGTTTCCTTCGGTGTGGAGGCGAAAGCAAAGCAGTGGTCATTGATTTTGGTTCCTTCCAGGGTCAGCGTACCCTGTGTTCCGCGGGTGTCTTTCGGGGTCAACTCCAGTTCCATCCGCGCCGTGTCCTCCAGAAAGCCGATCACCTGTGCGGTGCGGCTGACGTAGTCGCCGTCGACTTCCGTCCGATAATCCATGATATACCGAAATCCCGGCTGGTACAAGGTGACATCCTCCAGATAGTTCCCAAGAAAGCCGTCTTTGTAGACTATGGAGATCAGCTGGCCGTTGTTTTCCCCGTAGAGCACCGGCCGGCCGAACCGGTCCACATCTTCAAACCAGAGGTCTGTGACGGGCTCCAGTAGCCAGGCGTCCTCTGCCCGCCGCATCACCGTCTCCATCCGCCAGGCGGGGAAGCCCTCATGCCACTCCACGCAGAAGATCAGCACTGCAGTTACCAGGAGGTTGCGCAGGAACTTTTGCTTTCGGTTGAGCCTGGGAATCTTCATGACACCGCCTCCTCCCAGTCGATATGGATGGTCCAGGACTCGCCGTAGGGATAGGAGAGTTCGCACCACGCGCCGGGCGGGTCATCCTGCGTGGGGCCCGTAAAGGAGATGTAGTAGAGCGTTCGGAAGGGATCGGAAGCGGTTTGGCTGACAGCCAGGCGCCCGTCGGCGGGACCCCGGATCACTTTGCCGTTTTCATCGGTGCCGATATAGTCGTAGTAGGTGTCGTAATAGGTCCCATCGGAAGCGGTCAGGATCAGGTCCTCCGTAAAGTCGCTGCGCGGAGAGTCAAAGGGATTTTGGTCGTCCCGCGCCAGGGCCACCGTGGTCCAGTAGAGGGTATAGCCCGCGGTGTCGTTGTCACCGGGATAGTCGCATTTCCACACCGCTGCGTAGGGGACCGACCAGGTGTCGCCGCTGCGCTCCACCACGCAGTCGCCCGTTCCGGTAAGGACTCGGACGGACTGTTCACATTCCCAGTCGCCGGGAGAAAAGCGAAAGAAGCCGTCAGCCTCATACTGCCCGTCCCGGGGCGCCGGATGGGTAAAGCGGGAAAACCAGTTCATGTTGCTGCCAAAAACGAAGAAGGCAGCCAACGCAAGGACCGGGACCATGACCTTGCTTGCAAGCCACAACCAACCCAGAAGGGGCTTGTGGACCCGGTCCAGTGCCCGGCCTACCTCTTTCGCGTCTCCCATGGCTTCCAAAGCACGCTCCAGAGCCAGGTCATGGTCAAACCCGATCCGCTCCAGGTCCTTCACATGGTCTTCGTAGTGGGCAGTGAGTTCTGCGGCGATGTCGCTCCGGTCCCAGAAAAAGCGCACCTGCCGGGTGGCGGTATCGCACCATTTGAAAAACTCCGTCAAGCTGCGCACCTCCTTGCAGGATACATCGGTGATCTATGATTATAATACATAGACTGTCGAGGGATGTCAATGATTTCCCTAAAGAGGGCAAGAAAAATTTCCATATTGGGGAGAAGAGAGTGTTCCGGCTTGTGGGATTCTCCGGGTTGCTGCTGCTTTTCCATGGAATCTATGGAAATTTTGCTTTGACATTTTAATTTTGCACCGCTATAATACAAGCTGCGTGTAGCAAATGTGTTCCGCAAAGCGTGTCATGACAAGATCCGTCGTGACACGCTTTTTTATTTTGAAAGGAGCGTTTATTATGCCGAAAACCAAGTTCCAGGGTATTATTTTTGGACTCATCATGTCCATCACCATGGCATATGGAATGGAGGTGTATAATGTGGCGTTGAAAGAGGGAGGCCTTTCGCAGATGACCAACCGGGTGTTTTGGGATGCCCTTTTGGAGGCGGCCTACATGTGGATCTTTGTGTTTTCCTTTTCCAATCTATGGGGCAACCGGATCGGGCATAAGCTGGCGGAAAAAATCTGCCGGGATGCGGACAGCCCGTTCCTTCATACCATCTTCATCTCCTGCTGCACCGTACTCGTGATGTGTCCAACCATGAGTGCTGTGGCGGCAGTGCTGTTTTCCGTTGTAATGGCAGGAGGAAGTTGGGGAGAGCTGCCAGCCTATTGGGTGGGAACCGTGCTGAAGAATTATCCCATGGCCCTGCTTTGGAATCTCTTCGCCGCCGGGCCCATTACCCGTTTGCTGTTTCGCCGTTTGTTCGCCCGCCAGCTGGCGGCGGCGTGACGGGAAGAGCGGTTTTTACTGTTGTCGTTCCGTATCAGTACGGTGCTTGCGGCGGGAGTCCTGCTGTTTTGTGAGACTGCACCAAAGGCACCGGGGAAATTTTCCTTGCATCCCATTTGCAGAATGTTATAATAGAAGAGAAGAATGAGGGCCAGAACCCCCGAAATGCTCCCCGGCGCTGCCGGACGGGCGGTTCCCACTTGCGGGAATGGCTGTAAAACCGCCGTTGGTTTGAAAGCAAACCAGCGGCGGTTTTTTATAATCCGTTATGTCTCATTAAATATCACGGATTTGTCCGAAAAAGTGGAGGGAACATGGATTTACCAGCATAAATTATAGAAAGAAATGGAGGAAAGCTGATATGGATTTGACAAAGAGTGTGAAGGGCGCGGCATTTTCTGCCGCTGTAGCCACGGTGCTGCACTATCTGGAAAAAGACCCGGAGGCCAATCTGTCCAAGGCGATGCAGGTAGTGGATCAGGCTGTCCCGGAGGGGTGGTATGCCCCGGAACGGGCTGTGATCCGCAAGGCCATCGCGGAAAAGGGAAACTGGTACCAGCTGATCATGAAGATCTTTGCTCTGGACGAAGGCGTACGCAAGGCATTCCTCCAGAACTTTATGGTCAACGCCTCCCTCAAGGGCAGTGCCCGGCAGAAGGAGGTGGCGGAAAAAGAGAACTGCAATGTGCCCTGGGCCATTTTGCTGGATCCCACCTCTGCCTGCAACCTCCGGTGCACCGGGTGCTGGGCGGCAGAATACGGCCATAACCTGAACCTGGATCTGGATACCATCGACAGCATCATCCGCCAGGGTAAGGAACTGGGCACCCATATGTACATCTACACCGGCGGAGAGCCCATGGTGCGCAAGGCAGACCTGATCCGCCTCTGTGAAATGCACCCGGACTGCGAGTTTTTGGCTTTCACCAACGGCACCCTCATTGACGAGGCCTTCTGCCAGGAGATGCTGCGGGTGAAGAACTTTATCCCGGCCATCAGCCTGGAGGGCTTTGAGGCCGCCAACGATGGACGCCGGGGCCAGGGTATCTTCCAAAAGGTGCAGGCGGCCATGAAGCTGCTCAAGGACCACAAGCTGCCCTTCGGCATCTCCACCTGCTACACCAGCGCCAACTACGACGACATCAGCAGCGAAGCCTACTTCGACATGATCGTGGAGGCGGGGGCGCTGTTCGTGTGGTTCTTCCACTACATGCCGGTGGGAAACGACGCGGCGGTGGAACTGCTGCCCACTCCGGAGCAGCGGAAGACGGTATATGAGCGGATCCGTGCCTACCGGAAGACAAAGCCCATTTTCAGCATGGACTTCCAGAACGACGCGGAGTATGTGGGAGGCTGCATCGCCGGCGGGCGGAACTACCTGCACATCAACGCCGCCGGAGACGTGGAGCCCTGCGTGTTTATCCACTACTCCAACGTGAACATCCACGACCACACGCTGCTGGAAGCGCTGAAGAGCCCGCTGTTCATGGCCTACCACGACGGGCAGCCCTTCAATGAGAACATGCTGCGGCCGTGTCCCATGCTGGAAAATCCGGAGCGGCTGCGGGAGATGGTGAAGAAGACGGGGGCCAAGTCCACGGATCTGCAGTCCCCGGAGATGGTGGACCACCTGTGCGACAAGTGCCGGCCCTATGCGGAAAGCTGGAAGCCCGCGGCGGAGGAGCTGTGGAAGGAGAGCCGGAAGCGCAAGGGCTGATTGGAGGGCCGTCTTGTTCCGCTGTCCTTCATTCTCCGGCCTCCATTGAAATGAAAAACGAAACGCCTGTGTTCTTTTGAGAACACAGGCGTTTTACGTCCGGGTATGGCATTGAAGCGGAGCGGAAACGGAGGAAGCTGCTTATGTGTCTTTACGGGATCTTCACCGGCACCTCCGCACCGCAGATCACTATGGACTGGATATCCTCCAGGGGGATGGGCTGGTCGAAGAGCGCTCCGTAATCCCCTCGCCAATCGGACCCCTCCCCGCCGCCGAAGTGAAGGTTACAGTCTTCCACCGCCAGATCGGTGCCGTCGGTCAGATGCAGGGAGACCGTGAGCCCGGCATTGGGGTCATTGCCCGATTGAGTGCGGATATCATCGGTATCGGCAGAGCGAAGCTTCAGATCCATATGGATGCCCAGCGGGGAGAGAAGGATCTTGTAAATCTGAAATTTTGTGCCAGGAACGTTGATATCTTCTGAGGGAACTGAAATGGTGGTATCCCGGTAGCGGGCTGTAAAGCGCAGCTCCCAGGTTCCCTCTGCCAGGGTAGACCATTTGCCGCTTTGTGGATTCAGAAACTCCAGATCCTCAAAGACCACATGGATGCCCCGGAAAAAAGGAAGCACGGCGGAGCTGGTCCACCGCTCCACGATCCGCAGCTGGTTGTCCGGCAGATCCCCGTCCCGGCAGTATTGCCAGGAGCCGCCGCCGGAGGAGAAGTTGTGATAGGCATTGCTGTAACTGTCAAAAGAGACGTTCTCCGGGATGGGTTGTCCGTCATCCCGGGTAAGGGTGTAAACGATGGCGATGTTGTAGCGGTCGCCGATGACTGCGTCGGCGGTGAGGGTGTAGCCGTTCACTGTGACGGAGGCATCCACCGGCCGGCCCACATTGTCCACCAGTTCTGTCTGGGCATTGCCGTAGAGGGGGGCCAGAAGATTGCTGACGGAGCCGTCCGAGAGCTCTGCGCCTACAGACATGGTCAAAATGGCCGCAGCTGCCGCCAGAATGACCATCCGCCGCAGCGGGCGGCGCTTTGGGCGGGCATTCTGCGGGGAGCTGGCCTGTTCCAGTGCCTGCTGGACGCACCCTGACGGGGCGCGGACATGGGAAAAAGCGGAGCGGTAGCGTTCAGAGTTGGTCATCATCCCAGTCCTCCTTCAGTCGTTTTTTCAAGGTCAGCCGGGCCCGGCGCAGCCAGGTGCGCACTGTGGCCGCCCGGACATCCAGCAAAGCGGCGATCTCCTCTGTGGAGTATCCCTCATAGTAATAGAGATCCACGGTCAGCCGCTGATTTCGAGGGAGGGAGAGAACCGCCTCGTACAGCGCCCGGCTGGCCGGCTCTGAAGGCGCCGCTGTCTCCGGCATCTCTTCCAAGGGGACTGTCCGGTGCCGCCGGGCAGTCCGCAGGAGGTTTTTGCTTTTGTTGATGGTCACTCGCAGCAGCCAGCGGCGTTCATGTTCAGGGGATGTAAAGGAATTTTGCTTATGAAAGCGTTCCAGCAGCACATCTTGCAGCACATCCTCCGCGTCACAGGGATGACCCGTGTACTGCAGGGCTACCCGGTAGATGGTGTCGCCGTACTGCGCCGCGGTTCGTTCCAGCTCCCAAGTTTCCATTGGTGTTCCTCCGTCGTGAAAGTTCCTTTCATCTATCATAACACCGCGGGGGAGGGAAATGTTTCATAAGTCGAAAAAGAAGATGGAAAAACGCCGGAGCCCGCCCATGATGCACATGAGGGATCCGGCGTATGGAACAGGAAAGATGACCCGGGAGAAAGGTGACCCGAGAGGATGACTTGAGATTTTGCGGATTTGCCGATAAAATAGAGCAAAGTCCCTTTTGCAGCGGAAACCAGGAGGGGAGAAGCGCAATGCATGTTGTGGTGGTGGGAGATTTTCCCCCAGATGTCAGGGAGCGGATCAGAGCCGCTTTTCCCTGCCGGTGGGAGATTCATATCGTTACGGAGAATGAGGTCTGGGATTTCTTACAGAAAGCCGACGTGATCATCCCGGAGCATTTTACAGTGGATGACCATGTTTTGGATCAGGCTCCTGGTCTGGTGATGATCCAGACGGGTTCCGGCTTTGACAACGTGGATGTTGCGGCTTGTACGAAACGGGGTATCCGGGTCTGCAATGCCGCGGGCGTGAATGCAGCGGCGGTTGCGGAGCATGTGATGGCACTGATGCTGGGGTGGTATAAGAACCTTCCGTATCTCGACAGGTTTATGAAGGAACACAGGGATCAGGGGGAATTGTGCTATTCCGGTTCGGAGCTCTTTGGAAAGACCATCGGGATCATTGGATTGGGCAGGATCGGCCAAAGAGTTGCCGGCTATTGCCGGGCGTTTGGCATGCGGATCATGGCCGCGGAACACGGAAATCCTGCTCCGCCTTATGTGGAACGGGTGGAAGTGGATCAGCTCTATGCGCAAAGCAGCGTGATTACCGTGCATGTGCCTTTGAATGCCTCTACCTATCATATGATAGATGGGGAGGCCTTCGGGAAGATGCGGAACGATGCGCTTTTCATCAATACGGCCCGGGGCGCTGTGGTCAAGGAGGCCGATTTGATCCAAGCGCTGGAGGAGGGGCAGATCGCGGGCGCATGTCTGGACGTATATGAACAGGAACCCCTGGCGGTTCACAGTCCGCTGCGGGATCTGCCCAATGTGATTTTGACGCCCCATACGGCAGGGTTGCCGGACGGCGTAAGATTTCATGCCGGACGCTACCGCTTTTTTGCCGATAATATCGGGAGAGTGGAGAACGGGATGATTCCGGAAAACGCATTGAACGATGTTCCGATCTTACGGATTCCGAGAGGTGCGGGCATCCCGGGCGTTTGACCGGTGCACAGCCATGGAACATAGGCTCCGGGATAAAATGGAATAAAAACAAGAAAGCCTGTGTTCCAAAGAACACAGGCTTTGCTTGGTACGCCGTGAGGGATTCGAACCCCCGGCCTTCTGGTCCGTAGCCAGACGCTCTATCCAGCTGAGCTAACGGCGCATGTCTCACAGACAGCTTATACATAATAGCATGGACGTTTTTAAAATGCAAGGGGTTTTGAAAAATTTTTTCAAAAAAATTTTCAGAATTTGGCGGGGCTTGTAAATAATTGATTTATGTGCTAAAGTTAAACTATCTATAAAAAGAACTGGATCGACGATTGCGGCGTGGATCAGAAAGCGGTGGCATATGGAGAACGGCACTTTCAGAAGTGTGACATTCGGCGGATTTGCAAAGCAGGATGTTGTGGACTATATTGAACGGACCGCCCGGGAGACGGCCCAGGCCCAGGAGCAGCTGTGGCAGAAGAATGAGGCCCTGCGGCAGGAGACAGAGTCCCTGCGGGCCCGGGTGGCGGAATTGGAGCGCAGCGAGAAGGAACTGCGGGAAAAAGCCGACGCCCTTGCCCGGGAGCGGGAAGCATTGTCCGGAGAACTGAGCAGGGAGCGGGCCGCCCGGCAGGAGCTGGAGTCTGCCCGTGCGGAAGCGGATGACCTGCGGGCGGAGACTGAACGCCTGCGTCCTGATGCTCAGGCCTATGCCCAGTTCCGGGAGCGCTTGGGAGCCATCGAATGTGAGGCTCGCAAACGGGCGGCAGATCTGGAGGAGAACACCATCACCCGGATGGAGGAGGCGTTGTCCTCGTTCCGGACCCGCTATCAGGAGGTGGCATCCTCCTTTGATGCAAAGGCCGTCCATGTGACGGGAGAACTGCGCAAGGTAGAGGTCAACCTTTCTCAGCTGCCCAGGGCTCTGGATCAGACCAGCGCGGATCT
This sequence comes from Dysosmobacter sp., assembly GCF_052306735.1. Taxonomy (NCBI): domain Bacteria; kingdom Bacillati; phylum Bacillota; class Clostridia; order Eubacteriales; family Oscillospiraceae; genus Dysosmobacter; species Dysosmobacter sp. The sequence goes on from NZ_DAWBAJ010000018.1 coordinate 37,833, forward strand.
GAAGGAATTGGAGGAGTTCCTCGAGAAAGCAAAAAGTGCGCAGTGAGCGTGTCATGTATGAAAGAAACGCAGGCCGGATGGGCATTTTTCCCGGCCTGCGCTTTTTTGCATTTTTTTGCGTATAACGCAACGGAAATATGTGAAAAATAAAACGAAAAACGCGATTTTCAAAAAATACGTGTACGCTTTTGGAAAATTACGCACACGTTTACGACTAATCTGCAAAAAAAGAAAAGGTGAGTTTGTGCAAAAAGAAGAAAGCACCCCCATCCACGCAAAATTACCTTGCATTGAGGCGGGGGTTGACCTATACTTTGATTGTGCAATCATTTAAAGTTTCCCCCCATATTTTGCGGTTAAGATCGGATCGGTCTCCCGAGGGGATCGCCGGACGGAAGACCGGAGAGAAAGAAGGTGAGGACATGTCATTGGAAGCGATTGAAAAGATCAGCCAGGTGGAGCAGGAAAACCGGGAGCGCCGCGCAGCAGCAGACGCCCAGGCCAAGCAGCTGGTGGCGGATGCACAGCGGGACGGACAGGCTTTGATCCAGAAGACCCGGGCCGATGCGGCAGAGAAAGGCAAGGAGATGCTGCGTCAGGCGGAGGAGCACGCAGCCCAGCGGGCGGCGGAGATCTCCGCCGCAGCCAACGCGGAGGGCGACGCCCTGCGGACAGCGGCCGCACAACACCTGGAAGAAGCTGCGGAGTTTATTGTCGGAAGGGTTGTGAATCAGTGATATGGCCATTGTAAAAATGAAAAAGCTCCGCGTGATGGCGATGGCCGGCCAGAAGGAGGAACTGCTGCGGCAGCTGCTGCGGCTGGGCTGTGTGGAGATCAGTGAGCCGGACAGCAAGCTGGCGGATCCCGCATGGGCCGCACTGCTTCAGCGTGGTACCTCTCATCTGGTGAACAAAAAGAGCGAGATCGCCGACGTGGACACCGCGCTGGCGGCTATCAAAAAATACGCGCAGCTTAAGGATGGACTCTTCATTAAGCGCCGCCCCATTTCCGAGAAGGATTTTCTGGATACGGGGACGGCAGACCAGGCTAAGGAGGCCGCACAGAAGATCGGGGATCTGCTGCGCAGCCTCACGCAGCTGCAAGGCGACGAGACCCGGCTCCAGACCCGGTGGGCCGGACTGTTGCCCTGGAAGTCCCTGGACATGCCGCTGGAACTGGAGGGCACCACCTATACCCGGTTCCGGCTGGGGGTCTGTCCCGGTTCCACGGATATCGGGCAGGTGAAAACGGAACTGGGGGCCTCCGGTGCCGCCGCGGAACTCTATGAGATCAGCGGGGACAAGCAGCAAAAGTATCTGTTATTGATCAGCCTGCGGGCAGACGAGGAAGCGGCACTGGAGGTTTTGCGGCCCCATGGCTTCAGCGTGGTGACCATTCCCGATACCACCGGGACTGCCGCCGATAACATTGCCCGGCTGGATGCCCAGATCGCAGAAAACGAAAAGCAGCAATCCGTTGCTGTGGATGCCATTGTCAAGAGCGCCGGAGCGCGGGACGCCCTACGGCTCTATGCGGACCGCCTGACGGCCGAAGCCGCGGAGGAGACCAACGCTGAACGGCTGATGACCGACGGCACCATCCTCTTCTTTGAGGGATGGGTACCGGCGGAGAAGCTGTCCAAGGTAGAAAAGCTGCTCACCTCCATGGACTGCGCCTGGGAGGCGTCTGATCCCACGGAGGACGAGATCAGCCAGGTGCCGGTGCTGCTGAAGAACAACTGGCTGACCCGCCCGCTGAACATGGTGACGGAGATGTACTCTCTCCCCGCCTACGACAATGTGGATCCCAACCCGCTGATGGCGCCGTTCTTCATCCTGTTTTACGGCATCATGATGGCAGACATGGGATACGGCCTTTTGATGATCCTGGCCTCGGTACTCATTACCCGGGCCTACCGGCCCAAGGGAACGGCAGGACACCTGTTCGCCCTGATGGGGCTTTGCGGTGTCAGCACCTTCATCATGGGTGCCATCACCGGCGGCTTCTTCGGCGATTTCCTCACCCAGGTGGTGCTGCTGACCACCGGCAAGGATTTTGCTCTGCCGGCGCTGTTCACGCCTCTGGATGATACGCTGATGATCCTGGTGGGAGCCATGTGCCTGGGCTTTGTGCAGATCGTCACCGGCATGGTCATCAGCCTGGTGCAGAAGGTGAAAAAGGGACAGGTCATGGACGCCGTGTGGGAGGAGATCACCTGGTTCGTGGTCTTCGCCGGCATCGGACTCATGGTGCTGGGCGTCACCAACATCGTACTCTATGTAGGCCTTGTGATGGTGGTGGCCGGCCCGGTAATCACCGGCAAGGGCCTGGGCAAGATCACCGGGATCTTCGGTTCCCTCTACAATCACGTCACCGGCTACTTCGGCGACATCTTGTCCTATTCCCGTCTCATGGCGCTGATGCTGGCCGGCAGCGTCATTGCCCAGGTATTCAATACCCTGGGTGCCATCCCCGGCAACATCGTGGTTTTCATTATCATCTCCATGGCGGGCAATGCCCTGAACTTTGCGCTGAACCTGCTGGGCTGCTATGTGCACGACCTGCGTCTGCAGTGCCTGGAGTATTTCGGCAAGTTCTATGAAGACGGCGGAAAGCCGTTCCGTCCCCTGGCGGTTAATACGAAGTTTGTAGACATCCAAAACGACTAAGGAGGAAATTAATTATGAGCGGTTTCTTTGATGCATTCGGCGGTCTGGCTCTGGGACTGTTGGGCGCCGGCCTTGCGGCAGCACTCTCCGGCGTTGGCTCTGCAAAGGGTACCGGCATCGCCGGTGAGGCGGGCACAGGCCTCCTGTGCCAGGATCCCTCCAAATTCGGTAAGGTTATGATTCTGCAGGTCATCCCCGGCACCCAGGGCCTGTACGGCCTGGTGGTGTGGTTCTTCGCCATTTTCCGCATGGGCCTGCTGGGCGGCGACGGCCTGCCTGATCTGACGGTACAGCAGGGCCTGCAGTACTTTGTGGCGTGCATGCCCATGGCTTTGGGCGGCCTGTTCTCCGCTATCGCTCAGGGCCGCGTGGCTGCCGGTTCCATCAACATCCTGGCCAAGAAGCCCGACGACTGGTCCAAGGGCATGGTGCTGTGCATCACCGTGGAGTTCTATGCCATCCTGTCTCTGCTGGCTTCCATGCTGATGATCATCAATATCAGCAAGTAAGCGCCGGAAGAAAGGCGAATTGCTTATGAACGGAATCGAAAAAATCACCCAGCGCATCGGCCAGGACACCCAGGCGGATATCGACCGCGTACTGGCGGATGCCCAGGCGGAGGCCGCCCAGATCACTGCCAAGTTCCAGGCGCAGGCGGAAGCCGAGGCCCGGGATCTGGCGGTCAAAAATGAGAAGGCCGCCGCCGAGCGGGAGGAGCGGCTGGTGAGCGTGGCCCAGATGGAGGCCCGGAAGGTGACTCTGGCCGCCAAGCAGGAGATGGTGGAGAAGACCTACGCCCTGGCGCTGGAGAAGCTCTGCTCTATGCCGGACGAGCGCTACGCCGAGATTCTGGCGGGCCTTTTGGTGAAGGCGTCCTCCACCGGACAGGAGGAGGTCATCTTCTCTCCGGAGGACCGGGCCCGGGTGGGCAAGGCCGCCGTGGCCAAGGCCAACGAGGCCCTGGCCAAGTCCGTGGCGCCGGAGCTGCCCAAGGAGCTGACGGAGTCCAAGGTGGGCGCCATCATCAATAAGGTGGCGGCAGGCGTCTCTGCCATTGCCCAGGGGACGGCTATGCTGACCCTCTCTGAGGAGACCCGCCCCATTCACGGCGGCTTCATCCTGAAAAACGGCAACATTGAAGTGAACTGTACCTTTGATACCCTGGTGCGCCTGCAGAAGGCGGAGACCGCGGGAGCGGTGGCAAAGAAGCTGTTCCCGGAGGCATGACAAGGAGGAAGTGTCTTGGCAAAAAAAATCAAAGACACCGATTACCTGGTAATCTCCGCCCGGATCAAGGCTATGGAGACGGGGCTTTTGACCCGTGAGCGCATGGAGCAGGTCCTGGAGGCCCGCAGCAATGAGGAGGCCGTGAAGATCCTGCAGGAGTGCGGCTACCCGGAGCTGGACCCCTCCGATCCCGAGGCCATGGATGCGGCCCTCTCCGCCGTGCGGCAGGAGACGCTCTCGGATCTCTCCGACGGGGCCCCGGATGCCAGGTATATCGAATTGTTCAAGCTCAAATATGACTATCATAATGTGAAGGCTCTCCTGAAGGCAGAGGCCATGGGTACGGATCCGTCCAGAATGCTGATGGATATGGGCCGGGTGCCTGTCAAGGAGCTGCGTCAGGCTCTCCAGACCCGGGAGCTGGACGCGCTGCCGGCCATGCTGGCTCAGGCGGCGGCGGAGGCGCGGGAAGTGCTGGATACCACCCGGGATCCCCAGCTCTCCGATATCGCGCTGGACCGGTGGTACTACCGGGAGATGGCCGCTGTGGCAGAGGAGACGGGCAGTGCGTTCCTTCGGGGCTATGTCCGCACCGTAGTAGACGCGGCCAACCTGCGTGCCCTGGTGCGTGCCCTGCGGATGGGCAAGAACCGGGAGTTCCTCTCCGGTGTGCTGGCCCAGGGCGGCGACATCGCCCCCGACGCCGTGCTGGCGGTGGCTGCCGCCCAGGGAGGCGGTATGCGGGAGCTGTACGGCCCCACCCGGTTTGCCGCTGCGGCGGAAGCCGGAGCCGACGCCCTGGAGGGCGGCGCTCTGACAGAGTTTGAAAAGCTCTGCGACGACGCGGTGGGGGATTACCTGGCGGGGGCACAGTACGTGCCCTTCGGCGAGGCACCCCTGGTGGGCTATCTGGCAGCCCGGGAGACGGAGTACACCAACCTGCGCATCCTGCTGATGGGGCGCGGCGCGGGGCTCCCGGCGGACGTGATCCGCTCCCGGCTGCGGGCAAGCTATGTGTAAGGCGGTGTGACGATGGCAAAGACATACGGAATCGCCGTCATCGGCGACTGGGAATCCGTCATGGGCTTCCGGGCCCTGGGCCTGGATACCTATCCCGTTACCTCTGTGGAGGAGGCCAAGGAGAAGGTGCGGGAGCTGGCCAAGACCGACTGTGCGGTGATTTATCTCACAGAGCAACTGGCCAAGGATATGGACGATGTGATCTCCCGGTATAAAGACGAGCTGCAGCCCGCCATCATCCTGATCCCCGGACGGGAGGGTTCCCTGGGGATCGGACGGGAGAACATTCAGAGATCCATCGAGCGGGCTGTGGGCGCGGACATCCTGTGATGCGCGCCCCGGCGGGGAACAGGCTCCTGCGGGAGCGGTTCCCGTTCCTTCTGGCGAATCTATCCTGAAAGAAGGTTGAATCAATTTGAGCGGAAAAGTTGTGAAAGTATCCGGACCGCTGGTGGTTGCCACGGGCCTGGCGGACGCCAATATGTCCGACGTGGTTCGCGTGGGCCCGCAGCGGCTGATCGGTGAGATCCTGACCATGAAGGGCGACTCCGCCTCCATCCAGGTTTACGAGGAGACCTCGGGCCTGGGCCCCGGCGCCGAGGTGGTCACCACAGGCGCCCCCATGAGTGTGGAGCTGGGCCCCGGCATGATCGAGGGCATCTACGACGGTATCCAGCGTCCGCTGGAGAAGATCGTGGAGAAGGTAGGCGCCAACATCACCCGCGGTGTGGAGGTTCCTGCCCTGGACCGGGAGAAGAAGTGGGACTTTAATGCCGTGGTCACTCCCGGTACCAAGGTCATCGGCGGCGATGTCATCGGCACCGTCCAGGAGACCGCTGTGGTGCTCCACAAGATCATGGTGCCCCCCAAGATGAGCGGTACCATCACCGATATCAAGAGCGGCTCCTTCAATGTCACGGAGACCGTGGCTACCCTGAAGACCGACGACGGCAGGGAAGTGCCCCTGACCATGACCCAGCGCTGGCCGGTCCGTGTGGGCCGTCCCTACCAGCACAAGTATCCCCCCAAGCGTCCTCTGAGCTCCGGCCAGCGGATCATCGACACCATGTTCCCCATCGCCAAGGGCGGCACCGCCGCCGTGCCGGGCCCCTTCGGTTCCGGCAAGACCGTGGTGCAGCACCAGCTGGCCAAGTGGTCCGACGTGGACATCGTGGTCTACATCGGCTGCGGCGAGCGCGGCAATGAGATGACCGACGTTCTGCGGGAGTTCCCGGAGCTGAAGGACCCCCGCACCGGCG
>NZ_DAWBAJ010000019.1:0-39962 GCF_052306735.1 Dysosmobacter sp.
AGGCGGAATTGGCTGCTGCCCTTGCTGCCCCGGATCATCAGGATCCCGATGGTGATGACCGAAATCAGATAGACCGCATCAAACAGGGTCTCCATGATTGCCTGCATCGTGTTTCTCCTTTGTCCTTAACGTGATATTTCATATTCGTCTTCGCGGAAATTCAATACAGCGTCCTGCGGACGATCTCCAGCGCGGCGGAAGGGTCGTAATCCTGCCGCAAAAAAGCGGACAGCATCAAGGAAAACAGGACGTCCGCAAATTCCTCCGCTGTAAATTCCCCGGTAAAGGCACCAGGGCGAATTTGACTGTCCCGATTCAAAACGGCGCACAGCTCCTCCAGAATGTGCTGCCAGGTCTGCTGCATCTTTTGCCGCCCGCCTGACTTGTCCTCCCCCAGGAAACCCAAAGCGTGCAGTGTAAAAAAGCCGGGATAGTTTCTGCAGCCGTACTTCATCCGCTCATACATCCAGGTGACACAGGCCAGGGTATCCTGAAACACGGCTCCATCCTCCGGCCGATGGAAGATCTCGCACCAGATGCTTTCCACCACCGCGCTTACCAGCGCCGACTTGGAGTCAAAATAATTGTAGATAGATCCTACCGACACGCCGCAGGCCGCCGCCACCGAGCGAATATTGATCGCAGTCCAGCCCTGCTGCTGAATCAGCTTCCGGCTGGTTTTCAAAATTTCCTCTTTCGACGTCACAACGGGATTCATTCAACCGCCCCCAACTTGAACATTGTTCATTATAGCGTTTTTACCTTTCTTGTCAAGGCTTCTGATTCCGACTCTCCTTCCCTGCGTCTTCGGGAATCATGGGGTCCCGTGTGATTTCATCACAGAAACCCCCTTCATTTTTGGATATACTAAGGCCAAACAAAAGAAAGGAGCTGACCAACATGGCGGCTATCAATATCAACAAAGAGCAATTCCGGCAAAGGGTGAGCGGGGACAAGCCTCTCCTGGTGGATTACTGGGCTCCCTGGTGCGGCTACTGCCGCCGGATCGGGCCTGTTTACGAGAAGATCGCCGAGGAATACGGCGACCGCATGGAAGTGGCCAAGATCAACATTGACGAGGAGGGCCAGCTGGCCGAAGCGGAGCGGGTAGACGTGATCCCCACGTTGATCCTGTACAAGAACGGAAAGGCTGTGGACTCCGTGGTGAACCCCGGCTCCAAGGCAGCCATCGACCAATTCATCCAGGAAGCTCTGGCAAAGTAAGGAGGCGGAATCCATGAGCGGGATCCATGTTTACGATCTGATCGTAGTGGGCGGCGGCCCCGGCGGCTACACTGCGGCCCTCTACGCAGCCCGGGCGGGGCTGGACACTCTGGCGCTGGAGAAGCTCTCGGCCGGCGGGCAGATGGCCCTGACGGAGGAGATCGACAACTATCCCGGTTTTGAGGATGGAATCGACGGCTTCACCCTGGCGGAGAAAATGCAGCGGCAGGCGGAGCGTTTCGGCGCCAAAAGCGCGTATGCCCAGGTGGAGCGCATGGATCTCGCCGCCTCTCCCAAGGTTCTGGAGACCAGTGAGGGCACCTTCTACAGCAGAGCCGTGGTGCTGGCCACCGGCGCCAATCCCAGAGCGCTGGGCCTCCCGGACGAGGCTGCCCTCACCGGCCGGGGTGTGGCCTACTGCGCTGCCTGCGACGGGATACGCTACAAGGGCAAGACGGTGGTAGTCGTGGGAGGCGGCAACTCCGCCGCCGCAGACGCCATGCTCCTCAGCCGCATTGCCAAAAAGGTGATTCTGGTTCACCGGCGGGATACCCTGCGGGCCACCAAGGTCTACCATGCGCCGCTGATGGAGGCGGAAAACATCGAGTTTTGCTGGAACAGCACCGTCACAGAGCTGCTCCACAAGGATAAACTCACCGGCGTAAAGCTGAAGAATGTAAACACCGGGCGAGAGACCGTCATCCCCTGCGACGGCGTGTTCATCAGTGTGGGCAGAAAGCCCGCTACCGAGCTGGTAGCAGGCCAGCTGGAACTGGATCGAAGCGGCTACATCATCGCAGACGAGACCACGAAAACCAGTCTCCCCGGCGTCTATGCCGTGGGCGACGTGCGGACGAAACCCCTGCGCCAGGTGGTGACGGCGGTAGCCGACGGAGCCACGGCGGTCCACATGGCGGAGGAATATTTGGCGGGAGGCGGCTAATATGAAGGATCTCATGAAAAAATGGCTGCGCCCGGCCCTGTTTATCCTGGGCGGCGGGCTGGTGGGTCTGGGGTATTACTATCTGTTGGGCTGCTCCACCGGAAGCTGCGTCATCACCTCCAGCCCCCTCACCTCCATGGCGTACATGGCCCTGGTAGGCTGGCTGCTCTCCGGCGTATTCGGATCCAGCTGCTGTGGGGGAAGCTGTAAGAGATAAGGGATTGAATCAGTAAAAAGAAGCCGCAAGCCAAGTGCTTGCGGCTTCTTTTTCACGTTCTTCCGTTCCCCCGGGACAGCTTGACGCTGCAGGGCTTCAAGGTATAAAATGGAGAAAAACCAAGGAGGGATTCCCCATGGAAGAAGTCTACAAATTCTTGAAAACCTGCGGCACCTATTACCTGGCCACCATGGACGCAGATCAGCCCCGGGTGCGCCCCTTCGGCACCATCGATCTTTATAACGGGCAGCTTACCATTCAAACCGGCCGGAAGAAAGATGTTGCCAAGCAGATGCTGGCGAATCCCAAAGTGGAAATCTGCGCCTTTGACGGCAGCCACTGGCTGCGGGTAGCGGCCAAAGCCGTGGAGGTCCCTGAGGTCGCCGCCCAGGAACATATGCTGGATGCGTACCCTGATCTCCGGTCCGCCTATACACCCGGTGACGGCAACACTACGGTATTTGCCCTGACAGAAGCCACCGCTACTTTCTCCTCCTTCACCGAGCCCAGCCGCACGGTCACCTTCTGAATTTTCTATAAAGCCAAAAGCCACCCAGAGATTCTGGATTGTCAGAATCTCTGGGTGACTTTCCCTTCAGGCTTATCTCAGTTCCCCCATCTGGATGCGTTGCTTCAGGTCCAGAATCTTTCTCTCGATCTGTGCCATAACGGCGAGAAACGCGCTGTCTTCCCTGCCGCTGGGGTCGTCCAGTCCCCAGTCCTCCCGATGGGAGCATGGCAGTGTCGGACACTGGACATTACAGCCCATGGTCACCACGATATCAACGGCCGGCAGATCGGATAGGGGCTTGCTATGCTGGGTCAGCTCCATGTCAATGCCGTAGGCCTGCTTCATCAGGCGTACGGCATCGGGGTTGATCCGGGAGCCGGGTTCGGTACCGGCGGAAAAACTTTCAAACACAGCCCCGGCCAGTTTTTTCCCAAAAGCCTCAGCTATCTGGCTGCGGCAGGAATTGTGGACGCAGAGAAATGCTACTTTGGGCTTTTTGTGCCGGACCGCCGAGAAGGGGCATCGTTTTCCGATGCATTGGTTGTTCTGCGAACTGTAGGAACAGACGGGGATCGTCCGCTTCATCTCCACCCCCAGGTGCTCCTGAACAAAGTCGATGGCTGTGAGGACGGCCAGAAAGGAGTCCCGCTTGCAGCACCGGGGGCCGCCCGCCTTGCCGATGCTCTCCAGAGCCCGGGCAGTCATCTGATTGCTCAGCCCCCAGGGCTCTACAGCCAGAGGCGTAGACTCCGTAGCGATGGCCAGGAACTGTCCTGCGCTGATTCCAGCCCCGCAGGCACCCCAGAAGCCGCAGGCTCCGCCGGGAACTTCTTTGCCCCGGCTGTACATCTCCCGGAGGGCCTTCTCCAGATCCAGCTGACCGCCGGCATTCCTGTAAGCGGTAAGCAGGGCCGCCCCCACCATCACATGATGCTCCGGGCCGTGCATGTGGCAAAAAGGCATGTCCATCATCTGCCGGAGAATGGCAACAGGATCCGTGGATGTCTCCGCGAGACATACTCCGAAGATACTGTCCATCCCCTGGGTATGGCAGTCACTGCACACATAGTGTCCATTCACGCAGCGGGTCTTGCTGCGCTCTTTCTTATGGCAGATGGCACACTCCATAACCTGGCCCTCTGTCAGATATTCCAGCGGTGCCTGACAGATCAGGCATTCTTCGGTATTCAAGTCTCTGTCTCCTCCCATTTTTGCAGTACAGCGGATTGCTCAGGCGTGTGGAACCAGTGCTCTCCCCCCTCCATCACAGTGAGCTTTGCCCCGTGTCTGCGGACAAATTCATCCATGGTCCGGCGGGAAGTCATATTGTCCCGGCTTCCGTAGAGGATGCGGACAGGGCAGGTCCAGTCATGGACCGGATGCTCCCGCACCCAGCGCAGGTACTTCCAGGATAGTGTCTGGCCGAAAGAGGTGGCGATCTCACCTTGCTTCCGCAGCTGCTCTTCCGTCACTCCGGCCCAGCCCATCATGGTCAGAATCAGTCCCTCCATGTCCAGAATGGGAGAGGCCAGCAGGGCCCGATCCGGTGCAGCAAAAGCCAGCATGGCAAAGTAGGCCCCGATGCTGTTGGCCCGGAGGGAGACGGATCTCCAGCGGTACCTTGCCCAGTCCAGCGCCGCCCGGATATCCGGCACCGCTGCCCACGGCGTCAATTCCTCGTCCCGGCCCTGCCGTTCCCCATGACCGGGCAGGTCGACGGACAGCACCTGATACCCCTTGGGGCAGGCTACCCGGGCGAAGGCTTCCGCCTCTTCCTTACGGCCCATCTGGCCATGGAGGAAGAGATATCCTTGATTGGCAGGCTCCCCATATAAAACTCCGGGGGCAGTACCAATTTGAACGTATTCCGTCTTCATGCTGATACCTTTCATTGATACAATATTGCACGGATCCGCTCCAATGCCGTTTCCAACCCGTCAACCCCCGCGCATCTGCTGGGGCGGGTGTTGACGGCATGATCCAGCAAAAGCTGGGCCTGATGATCGGTGTCCAGACACAGGTCCAGCGCCAGTACATCCTCCCAGGCCCGGTTGAGGAACGCCACCTCCCGGCGGCCGTGGGTGCGGGTGATCTCAAAAGGCCCCGCCTGTTGCAGGTACCCCTCCACCTGTTCTTGGGAAAACCCGGCGGCAACGAGGCTCTCCAAAAGTCCCTCCCGGAAGAGCCCAGGAATGTCCGTCCACTGGAGGGGCGGCACGTCATAGCGCACGAAAGTGTATCGGCTGTAGCAGTGGACAGCCAGCAGGCACTTGCGTCCCCGCAGGTCAATGACGTGGAGATCCCAGCACAAACGCCGGTCCGGCTCTGTGCCATAGGCCGGCGTTTTCACTTTTAAAAAGCGCTGGAGGGGGAAGGTCAGACCCAGCTCCATCACTTCACCTTATGGGGAATGGTGATCTTCTCCACATGGATCTCCCCATTCTCCACCTCCGCCATCATCATGGTAATCTCCTGGTGGAAGCGCCGGGGGCCACAGGAGCCGGGATTGAGCCAGAGACGGCCATCCCGCTCCTCCTGCACATACTTGTGGGAGTGGCCGAACACCACCGCATCCACCCCGGAAAGGTCCGCAGGGACCTCTTTTTTATTGTGGACCATGCAGAAGATCACGCCCCCCAGGGTAACGGTTAGGTCGTGGGGGATGTCCACCGCCCACTCCTTGTCGTTGTTGCCCCGGACGATGTAGAGGGGCGCATACTGCCGCAGTCCATCCACGATGGCCTGTTGATTGATGTCACCACCGTGGAGAATCGCGTCGGCGGTTTTCAAATGCTCCACAACCTCCGGCCGCAGCAGTCCGTGGGTGTCGGAGAGAATGGCGATTCTCATTGCTGCGCACCCCTTTCACAGGATTCTCTGATATCGCGGTAAAAGCAGCGGGCGTTGTCCAGATCCCGCCGGTCCGGGTGGCCCTTGGCGATGCCGCCCACCAGCTTGAAGGGGCCGAAGGTGTCGTAGCCCCTGCATCCGAATTCCCCCAGCACCGGACAGTCCTTCTCCTTGGCGATCTCCGAGAGGGCATTCATGCTGTCGCCCCTGGCACCGCCGTAGGTGCAGGCGAAGAATACCGGCTTTCTCCGGGGCAGATACTGCCGGGCAAAGGCCAGGACGCTCTGGTGGGACTTCCCGAAATAGACGCCCGAGGCAAAGCCGATGCAGTCGTACTCCTCCAGTCTCACGGTCTGCCGTGTGGTCACATCCACGAGGTCCACCCCGCCCTCCTGCGCCATGGCCTCCAGAATTTTCAGCGTGTTTCCATGGTGCCGGGAGTAGTAGCAGATGGCGGTTTTCATTTCTCTTTCCCTCCCCGCAGCGTCCAGCCGAAGTCATTGTGATAGATCATCTGGCGGGTCATGCCGCCGTCAATGCAAATATTTTCCCCGGTGATGAAACCTGCCTTGTCGGAGCAGAGGTAGAGTACCATGTTGGCGATGTCCATGGGGTTGCCCACCCGGCCGGCAGGCTGCTGGTAGGCATCGGGTCCCTCGTAGACGGTGTAGTCCGTGTCAATCCAACCGGGAGAAATAGAGTTGACCCGTACTTTTCCCGCCAGGCTCACCGCCAGGGCATGGGTCAGCGCAGAAATTCCCCCTTTGGCCGCCGTGTAGCTCTCTGTCTGGGGCTGGCTCATCCGATCCCGGGAGGAGGAGATGTTCACGATGGCGGCCCCTGGGGCGAAATGCGGGGCGAACAGCTTGGTGAGATAAAAGGGTGCGGTTACCCCCACCCGCAGGGCGTAGTTGAACTCCTCATAGGTGCAGGTATCGATCCCTTTCATCAGGGGCAGGGCGTTATGGATGAGGTAATCCACGTGGCCATAGTCAGCGATGACTTTTCGGGCAAAGTCCTCCAGGACGGCCTGGTCCGCCAGGTCCCCTATATAGTAGACACCCGGCAGCAAGTCGATGACGCATACCCGGGCGCCCGCCTTGCGAAATTCCTCCGTGATGGCCCTGCCGATCCCCTTGGCGCCGCCGGTAACCACCGCAACCTTATCCTGAAACATGGCTTTTCCTCCTCAGTCCGCGTCCTCGTCCAGGGCTTCCACCAAAAAGCTCACCGGCCGGAAGCCGTCGTTGCAGGAGAGCATGGCGGACTTGGGATTCTTCATCCAGCCGTCGTAGAAATTCTCTCCCCCGTGGCTCAAGGCCAGCACAAAGGGCGAGAGGCTGTCCCAGGCACTCTGGCAGAAGCCCTCCGGCTTTTCCCAGCCGTTGGCAACGAAAACCTGTCCTAATTCCATATCGCAGGCGTGGGAGATGGGGTTTTCGTACTGAGCCATCAGCTCCTCGTACCGGGTGATGCGCATGACGGTGATTCTGCACTTTTTCATATGAGAATCCCCTCGCAGTGATCCACCTCATGCTGGATGATCTGGGCCGTCCAGCCGGTGAAAGTCTTTAGCCGCTCCTGAAACTTCTCGTTCTGCCAGCGCACCTTGATGGACTTCCACCGCTTGGCGGGGCGGATACCGGAGAGGGAGAGGCACCCCTCCTCCGCGCTGTAGGGACCGGACTTTCGGATAATCTCCGGGTTGAACATGACCATGTATTTCCCCTCGTTGTCAAAGGCAATGATGCGCTTATTCACCCCGATCATGTTGGCTGCCATTCCCACGCAGCCATCCTTGTGATGCTCCAAGGTCTCCAGCAAATCGACGGCGACGGGCAGGTCATCCGGTGTGGCGGGCTGGGCCTTCTGGGACAGAAAGGCCTCGTCTTTGCAAATGTCTCGAATCATATCAAAGCTCCTTGTCCGGCTGTTGCCCGGTGTGGACCAGCCACTGGCATTCGGTCAGATGCATCTGGGAAAACACCGCCGTAAAGGAGGAGTCCTCCGGAGAACAGGCGTAGATCCCAAACCGGATGATGCCTCCCCCCTTGCGCATGTGGCAGATCCGCATCTGTTGGAACGTGACACCGTCGGGAGAGCACTCGACCCGATAGTCATCCTCCCGCCGGCTGAGACGATACCACATGGTCCGGATACTGCCGTCAATGGCGGTGGTGGCCCAGTCGGAATAGCCGTCGTTGGTGACCACGCTTCCCAGGTGCTGGAGGGTCTCCGTCTCGTACTCCACGGAGGCCTTGAGCCAATTTTCGCTGTCCAGATAGAGGACAATGCCGCACTGGTCAAAGCGGTGCTTGCTTTGGGCAAAGTCGGTTTTGACCACGAAGCTGAAATAGGGCTCCTCGGTCTCCATCTGCAGGACCGGAGCGTTGTCGTTGCGGAAGTGATAGTAGGTGCGCTGCCACAGGTCCGTATGGGGCTGGGTGGTAATGGTAATTTGGTCCGGGGAGATGCGGAAACGCTCCGGCGGTCTGGTCCAGACCAGCTTTCGGGTGTCAAAGTTCATGTTGATTCCTCCGTGCTGCATGATTGGGTGCCTGAGATGTTCAGCGATCCCATCCCAGCACCGCTTGAAGGGTGGCCTCAGTGGCCGCCGGAAAATTTCTGCAAACCTGCTGATAAACCAGCTCCTTGGACTGTGTGGGTTCCGCGGAATAGGCGGAGGAGATATGCTGGTAGCCCCACAAGGTCTCCGGAGTGGTATAGATGGAGATGGGCCATCCGTAGGGCTGTCCTCTTTTGTTGAGGCGCTGCCGGAAATCCCGGATCAGCAGGTAGCCGCCCATCTGGAGATCGGTGATTGTCCCCTCAAAGTTCTTTTCGCCCTCTTTGCCGAATCCCGCCATGCGCTTGAGTTCAAAGGAGTACAACTCTCCCTTGACGCCGAACTGATCCATGACGCGCTTTTGGCGCATGCTGGCCAGTCCTTCATCCCACCGGCTGTCAAAGTCATAGCCATCCCGCCGCCAGTTGGCAAAATGGGGAAACCATGCCTTAGAAATAAATCCGGCTTTTTTGCCGAAAAACTTGCCGTAGGCCACCTGGCCGCTGCGGGCAATCAGCTGCCGCCACTCCCACGGATCCTGTTCCGGATCTCCGGACCACCAATAGAGGTCGGAGGTGTGCTCCTCAGCAGAAAAGCCGCCGATTTCATTTTTGAAAAGAGGCAGAAACCCGATCTCATCAATCCAAGCGATCAGTTCCTGCCAGCTGCGGATGCGATAGGGGTCGTCCCAGGGAAGCCCCCGCATGATCCATTCGCCGTTCTCAACGGCCACGGCAGCCACCTCCTCTTCCCGCTTTCGTTACAGGCATTATAGCACAGCCATGCACAAACGCCAAGACGCGCAGGAAGAATCGGCAAAGGGCAGCAAACCATATACAAGGAAGAAGCCTGTTTTTCCCCATTGCAGTATAAAAGCGGGGGCGCTGCAGAATCAAATCTACAGCGCCCCCGCCTAAAAGCATGCTATGGGCCACTTTCCCCAGCCGGGAGAAGGACTCAGCGGCGGGTTTTCAGTCTGGCCATGGCCCGGGCCAGGGCAGCCTTGGAGTGGTAATACTCGTGGATGCTCTGCTTCTGCCGCAAGCGCTCCTCAGCCCGCTTCTTGGCAGCCTCAGCCCGCCTGCGGTCAATCTCCTCGGGGTGCTCGGCAAAGCCCACCAGCAGGATCACATAGTCCGGCTTGACCTCGGCAAAACCGGCGCCCACAGCGGCGGGCTCCCACTTCCCCTCCGTTTTATAGCGCAGCTCACCAGGCTCAATGGCGGTGACCACCGGTTCGTGACCGGGGTAGATGCCCATTTCCCCATCCACCGCAGGAATCACCAGGGCCTCGGCGGTGCCGATGTAGAACTGGCGCTCCGGGGTGATGATTTCCAGATAGAAGGTACCGGATTCGGCCATTTATACCGCCCCCATTTTCTTGGCCTTTGCGATGACTTCGTCCACGTTGCCCACGTTGCTGAAAGCAGCCTCGGGGTACTTGTCCAGTTCGCCCCCCAGGATGGTCTCAAAGGAGCGGAGGGTATCCTCCAGCTTCACATAGCGGCCCTCCAGGCCGGTGAACTGCTCGGCCACGGAGAAGGGCTGGGAGAAGAACTGCTGGATGCGGCGGGCCCGCTCCACGGTGCGGCGGTCCTCCTCGCTCAGCTCTTCCATACCCAGAATGGCGATGATGTCCTGCAGCTCCCGGTAGCGCTGAAGCAGTTCCTGAGTGCCCCGGGCGATCTTGTAATGGCGCTCACCCACTACATCTGGCTCCAGGATCCGGGAGGTGGACTCCAGAGGATCCACAGCGGGATAGATGCCCTGCTCCACGATCTTACGGGAGAGGACGGTGGTGGCGTCCAGATGGGCGAATGTGGTGGCGGGGGCAGGGTCCGTCAGGTCGTCGGCAGGGACGTAGACAGCCTGCACGGAGGTGATGGAACCGTCCTTGGTGGAGGTGATTCGCTCCTGCAGGGCGCCCATCTCGTTGGCCAGCGTGGGCTGATAGCCCACGGCGGAGGGCATACGGCCCATCAGGGCGGAAACCTCCGAGCCGGCCTGGACGTAACGGAAGATGTTGTCGATAAAGAGCAGCACATTCTGCTTCTCCTGGTCTCGGAAATACTCCGCCATGGTCAATCCGGTAAGGGCCACCCGCATACGGGCTCCGGGGGGTTCGTTCATCTGTCCGAAGACCAGGGCGGTCTTCTCGATGACGCCGGACTCGCTCATCTCACGCCACAGGTCGTTGCCCTCACGGGTACGCTCGCCCACACCGGTGAAGATGGAATAGCCGCCATGCTCGGTGGCGATGTTGTGGATCAGCTCCTGAATCAGCACGGTCTTACCCACGCCGGCGCCGCCGAACAGGCCAATCTTGCCGCCCTTGGCATAGGGGGCCAGCAGGTCAATGACCTTGATGCCGGTCTCAAAGATGTCCACCACGGGACGCTGGTTCTCGAAAGCAGGGGGCTGGCGGTGAATGGACCACTTCTCCCGGGTCTTTACCGGACCCTTCTCGTCGATGGCATCACCCAGGACATTGAACATACGGCCCAGCACGCCCTCGCCCACGGGCACGGAGATGGGGGCACCGGTGGCAGTCACCTCCATGCCACGGCCCAGGCCCTCACTGGGAGAGAGCATGATGCAGCGGACCGTGTCGCCGCCCACATGCTGCGCAACCTCCATCACCTGGCGCTTGCCGTCCAGCTCCACCTCAAGAGCTTCCTTGATCTCAGGCAGGGTGCCGTTGGTGAAGGCCACGTCTACCACAGGTCCCATGACCTGTACAATGGTTCCTTTGTTTTCGTTCATATCGCAATCCCCTTTCGGGCGTTCATACATTTACGTTGAAATGGCGCTTACAGCGCAGCCTGGGCACCGCCCACCACCTCGGTGATCTCCTGGGTAATGGCGGCCTGACGGGCCCGGTTATAGGCCAGATTCAGATTCTGCAGCATGGTCCTGGCGTTGTCGCTGGAGGACTTCATGGCCGTCATGCGGGCGTTCTGCTCGGAGCAGTAGGACTCCACCAGAGCCCCGAAGATATCGCCCTCGATATAACCGGGAACCAGGCGGTCCATGACTGCTTTCACGGAGGGAACGTACACCACATCCCGATTGTAGGCATCCCGGTTTTTCTCATATTCGGGGAACACATCCGGATCCAACGGCAGCAGCTTGTGGATGGTGGGTTCCATCTGAAAGGAGTTGACCATCTTGGTGAAGATCATATAGACTTCATCCAGCTGTCCTCCCAAATAGAGGTCCAGCAGCGGTTCGGCAATATCCCGGGCCCGGCTTACTGTAGGATCCTGGGCGGTGTAGAGGAACTCCCCGTCAATGGGCACACCGTGCTCCTGGAAGTAGGAGCGGCCCACCTGTCCCACCACAAAGAGGCTGGTGTTAGGGTGCTGACTCATTTTCTGCTCAGCCAGCTTCAAAATATTGTGGTTATAGGCACCGGCCAGGCCCTTGTCTCCGGTGACCACGATGTAGCCGATCTTCCGGTCCTGAGGCAGGATGCCGGGACGCTTATCGAAGAAGATGTGGTTGATCTCCGGGGAGTGGTGCAGGATATCGGAGATGGTGGTCTCGATCTTCTGGAAAAATGGCTCCACATCGGTGAGCTGCTTGCGGGCCTTGCGCAGGTTGGAGGAGGAGATGAGATACATGGCGTTGGTGATCTTCAATGTCTGCTCCACGCTTTTGATGTGGGTGCGGATTTCCTTTATGCTTGCCATGTGGCACTCACCCGCTTCTTGGCATCGTCCAGCGCCGCACGAATGGTCTCCACGGCAGGACCGCTGAGGTTTCCGGTGGATTCGATCTCGTCCGCCACATCGGCGTGCTCGGTCTCCATCTCCTGGGCGAAGTCCAGCACGAAGGAGCGCACCTTGTCCAGGGGCACATCATCCACCAGGCCGTTGGTGGCAACATAGAGGATGATGGCCTGACGGCTCACCGACATGGGGTGATAGAGGGGCTGCTTCAAAAGCTCCAGCAGCCGCCGGCCATGATCCAGAGCCTGCTGGGTGGCAGGGTCCAGATCGGAGGCGAACTGGGTGAATACCTCCAGCTCCCGGAACCGGGCCAGGTCGATCCGCAGGGTACCGGCGGTCTTCTTGATGGCCCGGGTCTGGGCAGAGCCGCCCACACGGGACACGGACAATCCCACGTTGACGGCGGGGCGCTGACCGGAGAAGAACAGGTCGTTTTCCAGATAAATCTGGCCGTCGGTGATGGAAATCACATTGGTGGGGATGTAGGCGGACACATCGCCGGCCTGGGTTTCGATGATGGGCAGCGCGGTCATGGAGCCCCCGCCGTATTCCTTGGTCAGGCGGCAGGCCCGCTCCAGCAGACGGGAGTGCAGATAGAACACGTCGCCGGGGTAGGCCTCACGGCCCGGGGACCGCTTGAGCAGCAGGGACAGCGTCCGGTAGGCCACCGCGTGCTTGGAGAGGTCGTCGTAGACGATGAGCACGTCCTTGCCCTTGCTCATGAAGTACTCGCCCATAGCGGCGCCGGAGTAAGGGGCGATGTACTGCAAGGGAGCGGACTCGCTGGCGGTGGCGGAGACGATGATGGAGTAGTCCATGGCGCCGTGCTTCTTCAGGGTATCCTGGATCCGGGCCACGGTAGAGGCCTTCTGCCCGATGGCCACGTAAATGCAGATCACGTCCTGTCCTTTCTGGTTCAGGATGGTGTCCACCGCGATGGCGGTCTTTCCGGTCTGGCGGTCACCGATGATCAGCTCACGCTGGCCACGGCCGATGGGCACCATGGCGTCGATGGCCAGGATACCGGTCTGAAGGGGCACGTTCACCGGCTCACGGCTGACCACGCCGCTGGCTTCATGCTCGATGGGACGGGTCTCGGTGGTCTCGATGGGGCCCAGGCCGTCGATGGGCTGGCCCAGCACGTCCACCACGCGGCCCACCAGGCCGTCGCCCACGGGTACGTCGGCGGCACGGCCGGTGCGCTTGACCACAGTGCCCTCCCGAACACCGGCCTCGCTGCCCAGCAGCACCACGCCCACGCTGTCCCGGGCCAGGTTCATGACCATGCCCTTGACGCCGGTGTCCAGCTCCACCAACTCGCCGTATACCGCTTTGTCCAGTCCGTAGACGGTGGCAATGCCGTCTCCTACCTCCAGAACGGTACCGGTCTCATCCCGCCGCACCCGGGTATCATATCCTTGAATCTCCTCCCGCAGGATGGAGACGATCTCTTCAGGTTTGCTTTTCATGCCATTCGCCTCTTTTCCAGTTGCCGGGTCAGACCGGCCAGCGCCCCGCGGACGCTTTTATCATACGTCACGCCCTCGATCTCCAGCGTGAAGCCGCCCAGCAGGGACGGATCGATGCGCACATCAAATTCCACATCCTGCTTGTGATGCAGGCGGCACAGAGCCTGACGGAGCTTCTCCTGCTCCTCTTCCCCGGGCACGCGGACGCAGCTCAGGCGGCAGCGGGCCGCACCCCGCCGGGCCAAGGCCTTATCGTGAAAGGCCTCCAGAATGTCAGGCAGCAGAGCCATGCGCCCTTTTTCTGCCAGCAGGCAGTAGAAACGCAGCAGCAGGCCGTGGCCCTCCAGAACGGGCAGCCGGGCCAGGATGTGCTCCTTCTCCCAGGTCTGTACAGCGGGAGAGCGGAGGGATTCCCACAAAGCGGCATCCGCCATCATAGCCTGGGCGGTAGCGCGCAGGGACTCCTCATCGGGAGAGAGGTCATAGAGGGCCTCAGCATAACGGTGGGCCAGCTCACTCATACCTTTTCCCCCACTTCCGACAAAAACGTATCCACCAGCGCCTTATCGTCCGCATTGTCCATGGAGCGCTGGGCCACTTTGGCAGCGGCCAGCAGGGCCAGAGAGGCTACCTCGTTGCGGGTCCCCCGCAGCATGGCCTCCCGCTCAGAGGCGATCTGTGCCTCAGCCTCGCTGCGCAGCCGCTTGGCGTCGGTCTCGGCCTCGGCCATCTTGCCCTCATAGACCCGCTGCGCGCGGTTCTGGGCGTCGGCCACGATCTTGGCCGCCTCGTGCCGGGCATCGGTCAGCTTGCTCTCATACTGAGTCTTCAGTTCCTCCGCCTGACGGTTGCTGTCCTCGGCAGAGGCGATCTCGCTCTTCACCAGGGCGGCCCGCTGCTCCAGCACGGCGTTGACCCGGCCGAAGAGCAGCTTCCTGAGAATCAAGAAGAGCACCAGCAGATTGATGATGGTGAAGACGATGGTGGAAAGTTGGAACTCCAGCATTGGGGGCGCCCCCTTTAACCAACAAAGATGATGAGCAGAGCGGTGATGAAGCCGAAGATGGCGGTACCTTCTGCCAGGGCGCAGCCCAGCAGCAGAGCACTGTTGATCTTGCCGGAAGCCTCGGGCTGGCGGGCAATGGCCTCGCTGGCCTTGCCGGTGGCAAAGCCGATACCGATACCGGCGCCGATACCGGTGAAGACGGCGATAGCTGCAGCGATGATAGCGATAGACATGATGATTTCCTCCTAAGATTTCTTTCGTCGGTTTACTCCTCGTCCTTGATGCCCTCGCCGGTAAACAGCGTGGTGAGGAACACAAAGACCACGGTCTGGATCAGACCGTCAAACAGGTCAAAGTAGATGCTGAAAATGGCGGGCAGCACCACCGGTACCACGAACTTGAGCATCTCCATGATGATGTAGGCCCCCAAAATATTGCCGAACAGACGCATACACAGCGCCAGGGGCCGGATGACCACCTCCATCAGGTTGATGGGCAGCAGCAGCGGCATAGGGGCGGCAAACTTCTTCAGCCCGCCCAGCAGCCCGTTGTAGCGGAACTGGGAACCATAGATCAGCAGCATGCTCATAATCGCCAGTGCCGTGGTCACGCTGATGTCCTTTGTGGGCGGCGTCAGGCCGAGAATACCAATCAGATTGGAAAAGCCGATGTACAGGGCTACCGTACCCAGCCAGGGGGCAAAGGGCCGCCAGTGGGTGCCGATGTTGGTCTTGACAAAGCCGTTCAAAAACTGTACCGCCCACTCCAGGGCTACCTGCACCTTGCCGGGACTCCGTACACTGAGCTTCCGGGTCAGCATCAGGGAGATCACCACCAGCAAGGCCATGATAATCCACGTGACAACCACAGAGTCGGCCACCGGGACGCCTCCCAACACCGGGATGGTGAAAGCGGTCTTGTTCCCCAGCTCACTAACCAGCGATTCCTTGAATTCTTCAAGCAAACACACATCACCTCGTTTTCGCGATGGCTATTTTACGACCGGTGCAGTCGTTTTGGGAAGCCTTTTAAAAGTAAAAAAACTATTGAAAACGTTCTGTACGAAAGATATCTTGTTTCCGCTGCGCTTGTGAAGTGGGCCGCAGCGCGTTATACTGAATGAGGAAATTACAGAAAGGGGGGCGTCTTATGCCAGCCCGTCACAAACGCTCCATCCATGCTCAGCTGCTGCAACTGAGCATGCTGATCGTGGCCATCTCCTCGGTGCTGTCCCTGGCGTGCGCTCTCTATGTTATCCTGAGCGGCGAACAGAGTGCCCTGGACAGGAACCTCATCAACTCCGCATCCATCCTCTCCCAGTCTCCCCTGGTGCGGCAGGCCCTGGAGGGCGAGGCCTCTCCGGCGGAGCTGGCGGAATTTCTGGATGCCGCCACTGCCAATACCTCCGATATCGACCTGATCCTGGTGGGAGATCTAAAAAACACGCTCTTTTACGCCCCGGACCCCGCTTTGAGGGGGACTCTCTACTCCGGGGACGCCCAGAACCCAGCCCTGTCCGGTGCGGGGCCCTACACCTCCAACGAAACCGGCCCCCTGGGCTCTGAGCACTCTGCCTATGCCCCTATCCGCAACGGCGCGGGAGAGGTCATCGGTTTCGTGGTGGTCGGACTCTATTGGCGCAGCCTGGCCCATGTAACGCTGGTCACGGTCCTCCAGATGGTGCTGCTGGGCCTGCTGGCAATGGGGGTGGCAGTGCTGCTGGCCCAGCGTCTGTCCCGGCGCATCAAAAATGCTCTGCAAGGATATGAACCAGAGGCCTTCGCCCGCCGCTTTCACCAACGGGAGGATATTCTGGATGCCCTGGAGGAGGGAATTCTGGCCATCGACAAGGATGAAACGATCATCTTTTTCAACGCTGCTGCCGCCCGGCTGCTGTCTTTGCCCTCTGATGCCGTGGGCAGACCTCTCCGGACCGTCTACCCAGTCTCTACCCTGGGGCGCATCCTGCACACCGGGAAGCCGGAATACAATGTGAGTATGAAGTCTCTGCCCGATGTGCGGGTGCTGTCCGACCGGCTGCCCATCTACGAAAACGGCCAACTGGCCGGGGCGGTTGGGATCTTCCGCAACCGCACTGAGGTGACCCGGCTGGCCGACGATCTCACTGGGGTACGGCACATGGTAGATGCCATGCGGGCCTACACCCATGAATTCATGAACAAGCTCCATGTGATCCTGGGCCTGCTGCAGATCGGCCAGCCCGAGCGGGCCCAGCAGTACATCATGGACACCACCCGTATCCAGCGGGAGGCGGTAAGCCGCATCATGCACCAGATCCAGGAGCCTTCGGTGGCCGCTCTGCTGGTGGGCAAAACCAGCAGAGCCAACGAGCTGGGCATCCGCCTCACCCTGGACCGGGAGAGCATCCTCAGCACCGAAAGTCCTTATCTGCCTCCGGAAGCCTGTATTACCGTGCTGGGCAATCTCATTGAGAATGCGATTGAAAGCCTGAATCAGTCCCGACAAGGGATAAAAGAGGTGTCGGTCAGCATCCGGGAGGAGGAGAGCGGCCTGCTGCTGTGCGTGGAGGATACCGGTCCGGGCATCCCTGCTGCCCTGCGGCGCACCCTGTTCCAGCAAGGGAGCACCACCAAGGGACAGGGCCGGGGAACCGGATTGTCTCTGGTGCAGGAAGTGGTGGACGCCTATCAGGGAGAGATCCGGGTGGAATCAGAGACTGGTGTGGGCACATCCTTTTTTGTCAGTTTCCGTCAGGAATCTCGACCCGACCCAGAATACAAGGAGGAGAGCTGAATGTATCGCGTGGTTATTGTAGAGGACGACCCCATGGTCTCCCTGATCAACCGCACCTATGTAGAGCGGGACTCCCGTTTTCAGGTGGTACAAACCTTCCAGGACGGTCAAACGGCTCTGGACTGGCTGGCGCAGAACCCGGTGGATTTGGTAGTGCTGGATGTGTATATGCCTTTATTCACCGGTGAGGAACTGCTGCGAGCCCTCCGGCACCAGCAAATCGATGTAGATGCCATCATGGTCACCGCCGCCAATGCCGGTCCCACAGTAGACGCCTTGCTGAAAATGGGCGTGGTGGACTATCTGATGAAGCCCTTCACCGCGGAGCGGTTCCAGCAGGCGCTGGACACTTTCTGCCGCCATCGAGAGGCGCTGGCAGGGAACCTGGTGGAACAAAGCGCACTGGATAAGCTCTTCTCTCCCGCCGGTTCCGGCGACTGGCAACCCCCTAAGGGTCTCCAGGAAAGTACGCTAGAAAAGGTACGGACCTGCCTGCGCTCCTCCCCTGCCCAAGGCATGCCCAGTGAGGCCATCTCCCGGCAGACCGGCCTGTCTGTGGTGACAGTCCGGCGTTATGTCAACTATCTGGTGGAACGGGGCGAGGCCCGCTCTACCGTCAACTACGATACCGGCGGACGCCCCTGCCGTCTCTACCGCATTTCCGCTTCCTGATCTGATGGGGACATCGGCAGGACATCCTGTTTTCACAAGACACCAAGTCCCCCGCAAGCAGTATTGCTTGCGGGGGACTTTTATTTTGTCTTGGTATCTCACTCCTGCCGCAGGCGCTCCACCACGGAATAGCGCTGGGCAGCGCGGCAGCTCAAAACCGGGATGAGAATGCCCAGCGCCCCGAACAAGGGCAGCACCACGACAACGGGCCAGATGGTAAAGTGGTAGGTGAAAAACCAGATCAGTCCGTTGAGGGCAGGGCCTACAAAGGGCGCCGTGACCACAATCAGCGCCAGGGCCAGGAGGACCGCACCCAGCGTGTAAAATAGGCCCTCCAATGCCAGCATGGTTCGCAGCTGCCGGGATGTCATACCGATGGATTGGAGCACGGCCAGCTCCCGGCGGCGGGCGGTGATACCGGTGAGGATGGCGTTGAAGAAGTTCAGCACGCCCACCAGACCTACAATGAAGCTCAGGGCACCGCCCAACAGGAGGAACATGCTCCGGGTGCCCTCAAATTCCCCGGCGTAGGTGGCCTTGCTCTCATAGTCAAACTGGGGATTCACGTTCTCCGTGTAGTCCTGGAGGAAGGCTTCCATGGCGGCGTTGGCCTCCTCCGTGGTGTCGAAGGCATAGTACATAACGGAGTCCGTGCCGGTATCCCGGATAAAGGTCTCGCTGCTCATAACAAACTCATCGGCACCGTAGTAGCGGTAGGAGAAGGC
Source organism: Dysosmobacter sp. (assembly GCF_052306735.1). Lineage (NCBI taxonomy): Bacteria > Bacillati > Bacillota > Clostridia > Eubacteriales > Oscillospiraceae > Dysosmobacter > Dysosmobacter sp. Next base: position 18,690 of record NZ_DAWBAJ010000019.1, read on the forward strand.
GTAGGGCACCATCACCAGAGCAGCCACGGTGTAGTCCACATCCCGGTACTTTACTGCCCGCTGGGCGTAAGCAGCTCCTTCCGGCACATTCTCCCAGGGGCCGTAAACTTCGCCGGTATCGACGTCATAGTACTCATACTCCTCCACATATCGGATGGTCACCGTATCCCCCAGCCGGGCCCAGTAACTGTCCATATTCGGGTTTCCGTAGTCATCATCGCTGTACACAGCGGCAATATACTTCCCATCAGGATCGCTCAGCTTTGAAAGATCCCCGTCCAACACCGTCAGATGGTCCAGGGCAAAGGGATCCATGCCGTAGAGCTGTACCCGGTCCTCCAGCAGGCCCTCCGGCGTGCGATCCATATAGCGGATGGCCTCGTCAAGCTGCTCCGGGGTATTCCACTGGCTCCAGACAGAGCGGTAATACTCCTCGGTGACAAATTCCACCGCCGGGCCGGTCTTGCCGTAGATGCAGCCACTGCCTGTAATGCCGCCTTGGGCATTCACGGCGCCGATGACCTCCTGCGACACCGCCATCTCGTCGTTGAACGCGTCCCCGCCGGTCTGGAACTGCCCCGCGTCCGCCAAGATGAAGTCGCTGGCGGTGAAATTGGACACATATTTGTCCATGTCAAACCCACTGGCGAAGGTCACGGTCAGGGTCAGCAGCACCACAGCAAGAGTCAGGGACAGCACCGTGAGGAAGGTCTTGCCCCGGCTGCGGCCCAGATTGGCCCAGGCCATGGACAGCAGGGACACCCCCTTGCCGCTTCGCTTGCCTTTCCGCTTCAGCGCCTTCCCCTCGGTGTAGCGCACCGCCTCCACCGGGGACACCTTGCCCGCCAACCGGCCGGGGCGGCGGCAGGAGATGAGCACCGTCACCAGGGCAAAGATTGCCGCCCCCACAAAGAGGAGGGGACTGACCGAGACCACGGTGGTCACGTTGTTGAGTCGGGCGGTGATGACCGGGGTGAGGACGCCCCCCAGCAGCCAGCCCAGCAGCAGGCCGACGGGGATGCCGATGAGGGAGAGGAGCATGGCCTGGGTGCGGATGATCCGCCGGAGCTGCCGGGGTGTGGTACCGATGGTTTTCAGCAGGCCGTAGAAGCGGATGTCCCCCGCCACCGAGATCTGGAACACATTGTAGATAATGAGGTACCCGGTGAGCAGAATGAGGGCCAGCACCCCCGCAATGATGGCGACTACGGTGGGGTCCAGCTTATCGGAGAGCTGCGCCCCGGTATAGCCCCAGTTGACGCCCAAAGCAATGTAGTCTGCCCCGGCGGTTTCGCTCTGGTAGCCGTGGTTTTCCAAGATCTCATTGAGATCCTTGGAAATGGAGCGGGCGCCGTTTTTCAGCATCACATCCAGGTTCCACTCCCCTGTCATGCCGTCGCTTCCCGGCGGAGTGACGCCCACCTCCTGCAGCACCGCATCCACCCTGCTCTCGGGAATGAGGATGTGGTTGGCCACCACCGCCTCGTCGTACTCCCACCAACCGCACAAGGTAAAGGTCTGCGTGGTCTCATGGCCATCCACCTCAAAGGTCACGGTAAACTTGGCACCCAGCTTGGGCTCTACCCCCAGCAGTTCCAGCACATGGGTGTCGGTGGCGGCCTCGTCGGTACCCTCTTTGGGCAGCCGACCCTCAACGGGGTCGCAGTAGCTCCAGTGGGCCTCGTTGGCGTCGGAATAGCCCACCTCCACATGGGACTTGTTGAAGGGGACATCCGTAGGCATGCCCAAAAATCGCCGCAGGCCCCAAGACTCGATGAGCGGATCGTCCTTCAATTTCTCAAACTGCTCCTCTGTCAGGTACTTGAAAGTCCCGTGGGACCAGCCTCCCGCCTGGCGGAAGTTGTTCTGCTGGATGCCCTCGTTGATGGAGAGGGCAATAGTGAAAAGTGAGGTGAAGAGCACGGTGGTCAGTACGATGGCCAGCACCGCCACAAAGTTCCGCGTCCGGTTGGCCAGCAGGCTCCGGAAGGAAAGATGCCGCACACACTTGCGGTTTGCCACGTTCATGATCTTTCCCCCTTACCGCGTCACGATCCGCCCGTCCTCGATGCGGACGATGCGGTCGGCCATTTGGGCGATCTCCTCGTTGTGGGTGATCATCACCATGGTCTGGGCAAACTTCTGCCCCGTCACCTTCATCAGGCCCAGCACATCCTGGCTGGTCCGGCTGTCCAGGTTGCCGGTAGGCTCATCGGCCAGAAGGATAGCGGGCTTGGTGGCCAGAGCCCGGGCAATGGCAACACGCTGCTGCTGGCCGCCGGAGAGCTGGCCCGGCAGGTTCCGGAGCTTCTTATCCAGGCCCAGGGTGGCGATGACCTCCTCCACATAAGCCTCATCCACGTTCCTGCCGTCCAGCTCCACCGGCAGGACGATGTTCTCCCACACGCTGAGCACCGGCACCAGGTTGTAGGACTGGAACACAAAGCCGACTTTGCGGCGGCGGAAGATGGTCAGGGCCTCATCCTTCAGGGCGAAGATGTCCTTGCCGTCCACCGTGACAGTGCCGGAGGTGGGCCGGTCCAGCCCGCCCAGCATATGGAGCAGCGTGGACTTGCCGGAGCCGGAGGTGCCCACAATGGCCACAAACTCTCCCTGCTGGATGCTAAGATCCACGCCGTCCAAGGCCTTTACCTGGGTGTCCCCGGAGCCGTAGTATTTTTTCAGATCACGGGTCTCAAGAATCGTCATACTATGTTCCTCCAAAGAAAAAGTCTGTACCGTCTTTTGACAATACAGACTTTAACATGGAAATCTGTCCTGGCACTTTCGAGAATGTGACAGTTTTGAAAGAAATCCAGTTTGGCCCCGTCAATGCACCGCTCTGGCCCGTACCAACAGCATCATGGGCCGGCGCAGCTCATCCCGCATACCGGGAATGTCCAGCATTTCCTTAGAAGGCTCCACCTCTTCCACGGCTTCCAAAACAAATCCGCTGTGCAGCAACCCCATCAGGATTTGGGTAAGTGTATGATGCTGCTTGCGGACCTCACAGCCCAGAAAATGAGTGATCCGTTCTCCGGGCAGGAAGTACTGATCGATGGGCCAATACAGCGGCGTTCCATCTTCCCCATAGAACCAATCCTGTCCCACGCCAGCGGTAAAGACAGGATGCTCGATGTTGAGGAGAAAGATTCCATCTTTCTTCAGTGTCCGATGTACTTTTTCAAAAATGGAGTTCAGGTCCTCGATATAGTGCAAAGCCAGATTGGAAACCACGCAGTCCCATGCGGCCTCCGGATACTCATATTCCTCGATCCCACACACCTGGTAGAGGATCCTTTCCCCACGGTTGCGCCGTTTGGCTTCCTCAATCATTTTTGGGCTTAAATCAATGCCCAGCACCTGTCGGGCGCCCTGTTCCACAGCAAATTTGCAGTGCCAACCATAGCCGCAGCCTAGATCCAGTACGGACTTTCCCTCCAGCGGCGGGAAAAGGGGCTTGAGCTGATGCCACTCTCCCGCTGCGGAAAGCCCTTCCCGACTGCGAGACATTTGCGCGTATTGCTGGAAAAAGGCTTCGTTTTCATATTCATTTCTCACAGTGTATTCCTCCTGCGTACTGCTTTCCTATGATTCCCGGGGCAAGTAGAGTGAAAATATGCTCCCCATTCCGGGGGTGCTCTCCACCTTCACATAGCCTCCCTGCTTTTCGGCGATCTGCCGGGTGAGGTAGAGGCCAATCCCCACGCCCTCCGCCTGCCAGGCGCCCGGGGCGCGGTAAAACCGTCCGAAAATTTTAGCCTGCTCCTCCTCGGAAATGCCCGGGCCGGTATCCGTTACCCGGATGGCGGAAAACAGCTCATAATTTTTTACCTCCACCGTCACGGTCCCGCCGGAAGGGGTATACTTCACGGCGTTGTCCAGCAGGTTGCACAACGCCTCCTCCGTCCACTTGGGATCAAAAACGGCGGAGCCTGACCTCTGCCTAAGGGTCAGGGCAATGCCCTTTTCCGCCGCCTTGGGGGCATACTGGGCGGCGGCCCGCTCCACCACCGGGGAAATCTCGCCGCTCTGGGGGTGGAGGGCCAGGATCCCCGTTTCCAGCCGGGAGGTCTTCACCAGGGCCTCGATGAGCGTTTGGAGCTTTTCCGCCTGGGCGGAGATGGCGGCGGCACAGTCCTTCCCCTGGGGCGTGAGGGGCTGCTCCGAGAGCAGCTGGGCATAGAGCTGCAGATTGGCCACCGGCGTCTTGGTCTGGTGGGAGATGTCGGAGATCAGGGCGCTGATCTGGTCCTTTTGCTCCCGCACATTCCGTGCAGACAACGCACTGGCCGCCAGATACCGCCCCAGCCGGCTCTCCAGAGAGGAGAGGCGGCTCTCGTCAAAAGTCTCTTCAGAAAAAGTGCCGTTCATGGCCGCGGTGAGCATATCGTCCAGCCGCTGGACGATGCGGGATGTCCGCCAGCGGTCATAGATGACCACAGCCAGGACCAGCAGTATCACCGCGCCCATCACAAGATACCCCATCATAACTTCACCGCCCAGATGTAACCGATGCCGTACACCGTTTTCAGATATTCCGGCCTGGCCGGATCCGCCTCCAGCTTGCTCCGCAGCCGCTTGACCGTGACGGACAGGGCGTTTTCCTCCACGAATTCCGCGCCATCCGTCCATACCCGGTCCACCAGCGTAGCCCGGGGCACGGCATGCCCCCGATTTTCCAAAAGCACCCGCAGCAGCTTCTGCTCGGTTTTGGAGAGCTCCACTCCCCTGCCGTCCCGGCGGAAATCCATGTTCTCAAAGTCAAATGCAAAGGGACCCATGGACAGGGTCTGGGATACCTTGGGGGCTCTTCGGCGGAGCTGGGCATTCACTCTGGCTCGGAGTACCGCCAGAGAGAAGGGCTTGGTGATATAGTCGTCCGCACCGGCCTCCAGCCCGGTGACCTCGTCCAACTCCAGATCGTTGGCGGTGAGCAGAATCACCGGAGTGGCGTCGCCCTCCGAGCGCACCTGACGCAGCAGAGTAAGGCCGCTGCCGTCAGGGAGATTCACATCCAGAATCAGCAGGTCAAATCGATCTTCCGCCAGCACTTCCCGGGCCTTTGCCAAGTTTGGGCGGCAAAAGACGGATGCCTCCGGCCCTGTCAGGGCCATAGCGATCCCCCGCCCCAGGGTCTCATCGTCCTCTAAAAGAAAAATGCGTTTCATATTTGGTCCTCGTCGTTTGTTGCTTTCATTTGACTTATGGTGTTCCATTATACCACAAGTTCCGGCTTTGGAACATGGGATTCGGTTGCCTGCCATAAAGCGTTATGCTATGATATGGGATACTTACCGCGGCCAACCGAACCGGACTTCATAAACAGAATGGAGAACAACATGAAAGAAATAGATCCAAAGAGCACCTCCCGGGCGCTGGCCTTTGAACTCTGGATGAAGGCTCCCATGCCCATGGTGACCCTGATAAAGACCCTGGATGTAACGGCGCTGGTACGGATGAGCCGGAAACGGGGTTATTCATTCAATATGCTCCTGTGCTGGTGCATCGGAAAAGCGGCGGCCCGGACGGAGGACTTCTACCTGCTTCCGGTGGGAGACAAGCTGATGGAGTACGACCGCTTGGCGATCAATACCGTGGTGGCCACTCGGGACGGCGCCATCGCCACCTGTGACATTCCCGTTTCCGATGATTTGGAGCAATTTAATCGGGATTATCGGAAGCTCACCGGACAGGTCCGCGAGAGCGGGGAGAGCTTTGAGCTGGGCGAGGACTATATGGTCATCGGCACCTCCGCTCTGGCGGGGTATGAGATCGACGGTGCGGTGAACATTTACGCCGGATGCTACAACAACCCCTTCCTCATCTGGGGCAAATACCGGAAAAAGTGGCTGCGCACCACCCTGCCGGTGTCCTTCCAGTTCCACCACACCCAGATGGACGGGATCCCGGCTGCGGAATTTTTGGAGCGGTTGCAGCAGGAGATCCATCAAATTTAAAATTCCCCTTGACTCTGACGCTCCGTCAACTGATACCCTATCCTCAGGGAGGGATGTTTATGGAGTATTCCATCCAGGAACTGTCGCACCTGTCCGGGGTGACCACCCGCGCCCTGCGCTGGTACGACCAGATCGGGCTGCTGAAGCCCAGCCGTGTAGCGGAGAGCGGCTACCGCTATTACGGCAAGGCAGAGGTAGACCGGCTGCAGGATATTCTCTATTACCGGGCCCTGGGGGTGGAGCTGGCCCGGATCAAGGAATGCCTGGACGATCCCTCCTTTGACCGTCTGGCCGCTCTGCGCAGCCACTTGGCCGCATTGGAGGCAGAGCGGGAACGGCTGGATAGGCTGATCCGGTCGGTGAAAGACACCATCGGAGCGGAAGAAAGGAATGAGATCATGAGCGATGAGCAGAAATTTGAGGCGTTCAAGCAACGCACGGTAGCCCACAACGAGGAAGTTTACGGAGCAGAGATCCGCGCCAAGTACGGCGACAAAGAGGTGGACGAGGCCAACGCCGCGGTGATGAATCTGACTCTGGAGCAGTACCGGGAGTGGACCGACTTGGGCCGTGAGATCCAAAAGCGGCTGGAAGCAGCCATCCAAGCGGGCCTCTCCCCGGAGAGTGAGGCGGGAAAGGAAATCTGCGCTCTCCACCGCCGGTGGCTCACCATCACCGGAAATCAATACGACCCTGCCAAACACCGGGGAATCGCGGAACTCTATGTGAATGACCCGCGGTTCACGGTCTACTACGACAAGGCTGTACCCGGCTGTGCCCACTTTCTGCGGGACGCCGTGGTTGATTGGGCAAAATAAAGGCGAGACAGGCCCTCGGTGAAAAGCCGGGAGCCTGTCCCTCTTTCGCAGCTGGGAATCCCCCAGAAAGGGGGATGAAACCGCCTGCCTCTACTCCCTTGTGCGGATTGTCAGATGGTCGTATTCATGTTATGATGAACCCATCAACTGCGGTATATATCAGCTCTGATGGCAAGTCCCCGTTGGATGACTGAGTCCGGGAAAGGATGACGATATGCCCCGTATGGATGTAACAGAGATGCCGTTTGCAAAACTCTATCCTCTGCTGGTAGCCAAGGCTGAGAAAAAGGGCCGCACCCGGGAAGACGTGGATCAGGTGACCGCCTGGCTCACTGGATACACCCCGGAAGAGCTGTCCCGGCTGGAACAATCCGGCATCAGCTACGGTGACTTCTTTCGCAACGCCCCGGACATGAATCCCAACCGGGAGCTTATCACAGGGACGATATGCGGCGTCCGGGTGGAGGAAATAGACGATCCTCTCATGCGGGAGATCTGGTACCTGGACAAACTGGTGGACGAATTGGCCAAGGGAAAATCCATGGAACAGATTTTGCGGAAGTAAAGGGAGATACAAACCCGGAAAAGTCCAAGGCTATGGGAAATATGGTCTTCTACCAAAAATGATCAATGGAAAATCCTCCTGTCCTGTGCTGCCTTCAGAGCAGCACAGGACAGGAGGATTTATGTTTGCCGTCCACAAGCAGAGCCACCTGGCTGCCTCACCCCTTTCCGCAGCACCCGCACAGTGATGGCCACAATGACCGCATAAATCACGCGCTTACCAGAAGCAATACGGAGCTGATGCAAAGAGCGCCGTGCTGCCAAAGGCACAGCGGCGCTCATCAGAGTTTGATAGATGCAATCCTCCCTCTATATCCGGAAGAAGCGCGCAGCCCTGCCGTTATTTCTCATGGCTATCGTCCCTGGGCCGCACACAGGACTCGATGATGTCGGCAATCATCTCCACCTCATCTGCGCAGTCCTGCCGCAGCCATTCCTTGACGATGGCGGCGATGCCCTCCACATAGTAGGCGATGTAATAGGGGCGGTGGGAGGCCGGGATCTCAAACCGTTCCAGAACGGGGCGCAGGATATGCTGCTTTAGTTCCCCATATCGTGTATGAGCCTGCACGCTGCTCGGATTCCGGAATGCCGCCCGGTAGACCTTTTTGTTGTCCCGGATGAAGCGGAGATAAGGGAGAAGATATTCCCGGGTGACCAAAACCAGCTCTTCCCGCTCCCGGCTGTCCAGGTTGCCCAGGATCTCTTCTTCCTGTTGGGGGAAGTAGGAGAGAAAACGCTGGTTGATCATCTCTAAGGTCTCGTTCACCAGGTCGGCGATAGTCTCATAGTGCAGGTAGAAGGTGGACCGGTTCACGCCGGCCTGGTGACAGATCTCCTTCACGGTGATATATTCCAGGTCCTTCTCCTCCAGCAGGGCCAGGAGCGCCTCGTCCATCCGCAGGGCGGTATTGAAGTATTTGCTTTCGGACTTGTTCATCTGCCGCCCTCCTCTCGTGTTTATTCTGCCGATTCGCTGATATCCCGGGCCAGCTGCATGATCTCAAAGGCATATTTTTCCTTGCCGGACCGCAGGAGTTTCTTGTAGACGGGGTAGTTCAGGCCCACGCCGATGAGGCCCAGAATCCCCAGGAGGATCCCGGCGCCCGTCATCAGGACGCCGCCCCCACCGATCACCTGCATGGAAAGGCACATCCCCAGGCCGAGGACCAGGGTCATCAGGACACCGAAGCTGTAGGCGAAGATATTGGCCGGACCCTTTGCCTTCCGGTCCAGCTTTCTCAGGGCAACGACCTTGGAGGTATCCTTAGGGGCATATTCGTTGGCAATGGCTTCCGCAAAAATTTTATCCGTATTCATGGTAGTATTCTCCTCTTATGATCGATTGATTGGTTCTGGGCAGCTGCTGATATGATCATAGAGGATATAAGGGCAAAAGAGAACGACACCTTTGGCCCTTTGTGCTGATTTCAACCGAGGATGGATGTTAGCCTGAGGGGGAAAGTTCTGTAATCAGCGGGACTTCCCTTCCGGAGAAACTCCTTATGCTTTTTTCCGCGTTAAACAAACTCCGACCATTGCCGCCATCAGGACAATGGGTGCCAACCTGACAAACAGCCATTCAAATGCGTGAAAAGCCGTGCCTGCAACGGCAATTTCCGGGTCATGAAAATCCCAACCCAGGTAAGGACTGTTGACGACCACCAAGGCTGCGGATACTGCCACGATGACTACGCATAATGAAATCAGCGACCAATGAAGGACTTTTCTTCTAAGCGTCTTTCTCCGTGCGAACTGCAAATTGATAATCTCCAGCTTTTCGGAGAGCGCTTTGACCGCATCCGCCTCCGACTCCATCACAGTCTCTCCAAGCAACGTGCTCACAGGTGTCTCAAGGGCTTCCGACAGGGAGATCAGCAGATCGGAATCCGGGACAGACAATCCTTGCTCCCATTTTGAGATGGTTTGCCGCACCACATTCAGCTTCACGGCAAGCTCTTGTTGGGAAAGCCCCTTTGATTTTCTAATCGCCTTTATGTTTTCGTTTAACATGTGGGCTCACTCCTTTCGCTCTCATTGTAGGGAGAATGGCCCGTTGCCGCAAGCAACGCAGATTAACACAACTTATTTCAGCAATTCCCTCCGCAAATCGTCCAGATACCGCTTCTGCTGCCGCTTCAGATAGCTGGGGACGAAGGGTCGCATCCACCAGTGCTTACCTGCCACGGTCTCGGTGCAGGTAAGCCGCGTGCCGCCCTCCGCCGCCTGGAAGATGCCCTCCCAGGTGCCGGACATATTGCCGTTGCCCATGGTGAAGGCCCAGTAACGGGCCGGCTCACAGGCTGTGACTGTAAAATGCGTGGCATAGCCGCTTTTGGTGTACTCCAAAAAGTGGGTCTCGTCCAGAACCTCTACCTGGGACAAATCACTGCGCCAGGCGGTATTTGAGAGGTCGGTCACGATCTTCCACACCTGTTCCACCGGACAGGGAAAATGGACTGTCACCTTGGAAGTCGCCATGCGCTCACCCCTTCTTTGGTTTCTTATTGCGTTTCAAGCTGATGCCCCGACGGCCAGCCGCCTCCTGCAGCAGCCCCACAGCGGCAAGGGCACGCTCCTTGATTGGTCGATCTTCCAACTCCGGCCGGCTGCCCAAATCGGCCATCACGGAGCGCAAATCCTCCAGGGACAGGAGATAAACCGCCGTGTTGAAAAGGGTCTTGCGGCGGCCGTCGTTGTAACGATCCAGAAGCTCATGAAGAATTGCCCGTTTTTCCTCCAACTGGGCAAGGTAGGCTTCCAGCCCCACCTCCCGTTCCCGGGCAATGTCCTGCTGCCGGTTCCGGTAGGGCATAAAGGAATCCCCATCGTCGAAGCCCTCGTAGCGGGTGCAGGGGTACTCCGGGCACTCCCAGCAGAACTGGACGCCGCCGTGCTCCAGGGAGCACTTGGCCAGGGCGCAGTTCTGATTGCCTGTTCCGCCGCCGCAGCCAGGACAGTAGCCACCCAGGTGCATACTGCACACGGCGCAGTTGAGGCCGCACAGGGAAAAGCGGGTTTCTGTACGGGTAAAGCCTTTCATGGTGCCGCCTCCATATCAATATACTTGGCGATGTCCCGCAGCATCAAGTATTCCGTGTCCTTTTCCGCTAAAATCCGAAAGCCTGCCCGCTCATACAGGCGCAGCGCCGGGTTCTCTTTCTGAACAGAGAGGGATGCTCGGAGATACCCATTCTCCTGCAGTAAAAGCAGAAGTCCGTTCAGCAGCTGGGTCCCGATGCCAAGTCCACGGTATCCCGGCAGCATTGAGATGGCCAGGGATGGGGTACTGCTGTCGATGTGGCCGTAATCCTCCATGATGCGGCTCCACGCCGCGCCGACCACCGTCCCCTCCACCTCGGCAACAAGACAATCGTCGCCGGAGTGTGTGCCGAAGCCGGCAATATAGACCTGCAGCTCCGGCAGATCCACCACCGACCGGGGCGGCGGCGGGGCACCCTCCGGGAGATAGATGGCCTGATAGAGAAACTCCCGCAGAAGGCCGTACTCATCCGGATGGATTTTTCGGATTTGTATCGGAATGTGGTTCATGACTCCGCCCTTCTAATCGGCTGCCGGATCACCGTTTTCAGCCGCTCCGGTTTGCACCGACGCACATCGCTCAAATAGATCTCGTGGTGGAACCGCCCTTCCCCGAAGTCCTCCTGGTAGCCATGAGCCTTGGCGTATTCGGCCATGGCGGCCACGGTGGCGGGCTCGTCGTCATAGGGACCGATGTGCATGCACTGGACGCACAAGCCCTCCTCCCAGGGGAAGAACTCCACCGTGGAGAAGTCCTGCTGTTTCTTTTCCGTGGCCTCCCGGATGGCCCAATCAAAGACTTCTTTCGTCACGAACTCCGGCAGGCGGATGAGGGAAATCCACTGAAAATCCGCTTTGCGGGCGTAGTCCACCCCATGGACACCCTCCTGCCACCACAGCCCCTCCAGAGGCGGTACCACATAGTCAAAGTATCCCTCCAGCTTGTGCTGCTTGCTCATTTTGCTCATCTTGATGGTGAAGGCCACGGCGTAGAGCATCCCCAGGGCCTGCTTGTAGGCGCCATTTTCCTCGTTGGGGTCGCCCTGTCCCCGCACCGCCAGGAAGTTCATGGCGGGCACCGTGACGATACCCGGCGTCCTGGGCGGCAGATAGAACTCCTTGTACGCTTTCTTGTAGTCAAAAGCCATGGTCATTTCCTCCGTTTTTTCGGCTGCTGTTCCTGAAGGGCCAGACAGGTAAGGCGGGTAAGGGCTGTCATGGTGTCCCGGTCGTCCACATCCTCCACCCAGATGTAATCCTTGGCTCCTTCGTAAGGCGGAGCCTTGGATAGGTTTGGAAACGTTGCTTCACCCGCCGGAGTGACCTTCACAAAGAGCTGGTCGTCACAGATGACAGCGAAGAACACGCCGTCGCAGAAGAGCCCATACTCGCCGAACATCTTCCGGCTGCGGATGGCGCCCGCATCCCGCAGCTGCTCGGCCACATAGTCCACAAAGTCCTGATGAGACGCCATGCTAATCCCTCCTACGGTAACGGTCGGACAATGTTTCGGTCAAATCTCCAAGCAGCTTGCGCAGCTCTTGCGGCTCCAGCAGCTCCGCTTGATCTCCAAAGGTCAGGACCCAGCTGAGCACGCTGTCCGCGTCCGGAAAGCCGCCGATAAAGCGCAGCTTGCCATCCGGCTCCACAGTGAAGCGGTCCGCCCCGTACTCCTCCACCAGCCGCCAGCGGCAGGCCGGATCAAAGAGAACGGTGACCTGATATTTGGCCGGAAAGATGCGCTCCGGCGTAAGGTCTGGCAGAGGCGCGGAACGAGGGGCAAAGGGTTCCCCTGAGGTGAGCTCCGTCATGCGGTTCAGTTTGAACAGGCGGAAATCCTCCCGGGTCTGGCACCAGCCCCACACGTACCAGGTGGACCAGTGGAACACCAGGTAGTAGGGCTCCACCGTCCGCTCCGATTCCTCTTTGGGGGAGAAATAGGTAAAACGGATGGTGCAGTGCTGCTCGATGGCCCCCTGGATGAGCTCGATCTTCGGCGGCAGACTGGTCTTGTACCAGGAGGAGAGATCGATGAGCATGTGGGCCCCACCGGGTACCAGTCCGCCTGTCCCGGCGGACAGCTTTTCCATCAGTTGGGCATAGCGCCGGGTGCCGCTGACGCTGTCCAAGCTCCTCAGCCCTGCCAGAATAGCCTGCATCTCCGGATCGGTGAGCACAGTGCGATCCACCCGGTAGCCCTCCATGATGGAGATGCCGCCGCCCGCTCCTTGGGTGGTGGAGATGGGGATGCCTGCCCGGCACAGGGACTCAATGTCCCGCTGGATGGTCCGGCGGGATACCTCGAACTGCTCCGCCAGCTCCGGGGCGGTGACCTTCTCCTTCTGGAGCAAGATGGACAGGATGCCGATGAGCCGCTCCATCTTCATGGGATGCACCGCCTTTCCTGGTTTGTCTGTATGATACCATGCCATGTTTTTCGGTTGCCCCCAGGGCTGGGAAAAACGGCTGAAAAGCAGAGGATCATAGTCGTTATGCTGCTATTATACCATAGAAACGCGACAACTGGCTGTCATGTTTGACTCAGAACGGTAATCTTTTGTTCTGCCAAGCGGGGATTGTTTCACCGGAGTGGGCATGGTATCATAAAGAAAAATCCGCCGGGAGGTACAGCTATGGAGCATTCTTTTCTCAATCTGACAGAAGAAAATCTTTCTCAGGAGCACCTGTGCTGTATCATCCGCAGCAAGAAGCCCCACCCCGGCGTGGAGGCCAAGCGGGCATGGCTCAGAGAGCGGCTGAAAGAAGGCCATGTGTTCCGCAAGCTGGACGCCAAGGGTGTGGTGTTCATCGAGTACGCCCCTCTGGAGACGGCCTGGGTGCCGGTGGAGGGTGAGAATTATCTTTACATTTACTGTCTGTGGGTCTCCGGGGACTTCAAGGGCAAGGGCTACGGCAGGCAGCTGATGGAATACTGCCTGGCCGATGCCAAAGCCAGGGGAAAATCCGGTGTGTGTATGCTGGGAGCGGAAAAGCAAAAGGCCTGGCTCTCGGACCAGACCTTTGCAGAGAAATATGGCTTTGAAACAGTGGATACTACCCCGGACGGCTACCGGCTCATGGCCCTCTCCTTTGACGGAACCAAGCCCCGGTTTGCGGAGAACGCCAAGCGGCAGGAGATTGAAAATCAGGAGCTGACTATCTATTACAGTTCCCAGTGTCCCTACATCCATCAGAGTGTGGAACTGGTACGCAAAACCTGTGGCGAGATGGAGGTGCCTTATACCCTCATTCCGGTAGATACACTGGAAAAGGCCAAGGCTTTGCCCTGTGTCTTCAATAACTGGGCGGCATTTTATCGGGGAAAGTTCGTGACGGTGAATCTGCTGGACGCCGCTGCACTGAAGCGGCTTGTGAAAAAGTAAGGGGTACCCATGGACATCAAGAAAGTTGAAACCGGTAAAAAACAGTATCTCGATTTGCTGTTGCTGGCGGACGAGCAGGAGGACATGATTGACCGCTACCTGGAGCGTGGAACCATGTATGTGCTGGAGGACGATGGCGTCAAAGCAGAATGCGTAGTGACCGACGAGGGAAACGGCGTTCTGGAGCTGAAAAACATCGCCGTGAAGCCGGATTTTCAAGGGAACGGTTATGGAAAAGCCCTGGTAGATTTTTTAATCAAAACCTACGCAGGGCTATATACGGTGCTGCAGGTGGGTACCGGAGACAGCCCCTCCACCATCCCGTTTTATGAATCCTGCGGCTTTCGCAGGCATCATCGGGTCAAGGACTTCTTCACCGACCACTACGACCACCCCATCTATGACAGCGGGGTGCAGTTGGTGGATATGGTGTACCTGCAGAGAAAGATGGAAATCTGAATGTGAACTTGCGTTTGGCGGTTGTCCCAGTATAAAGCGGATGTTGAGGCGGCATCAGGTGCGCAGCCGGAAGGTCCGGGGAGCGAATTTGTAGACCAGAACGCAGGCCACGACGGAGTACACCACGCAAAAGACGATGCACGCCGCCCCGAAAGCCAGGGTGGGCAGGCGGAGATTCATCAGGGCGTAGCAGGCCACATAGGTGAGGATCATCACAATACGGTAGGTGCCGCTTTTCATCTCCGTCCCCGCCGTGTAGGGCTGCAGCAGATAGTAGACGGTCAGATAGTGGATGGAGAAAAACAGGCTCATGGCCGGAATGGATACCAGAAGCACCACATAGTTCCAGGGATTCTTGGTTCCACCGGAGGCATAGAGGGTACAACACAGGCCCACGCCGATGACCAGAGCCGGGACCGCGTTGATTTTCATGATCTCCCGCAGGCGGATCTGGAAGAGCTTGAGCACAAAGTCCGGTCGCTTGAAAAACGAATAGGTCAGCAGGCTGTGGTCACAGTTCATGAACAGCGCCTTGGTAAAGCCGGTGCCCCGGTTGATGAGGTACATGATGAAGGCGAAATAAGGAAGCCAGGTCATCACCATCTCGTTAATATCTGCTTTGGTGCCGGGCTGTACGGCCATGAGTACCTGGACGCCGCAGCAGAGAAAGGCGCAGACGGCAGCAATGCGGAGGGTGGAGCGCCACAGGATCTTCCGGTGCCGCTTGATGAAGAGCTCATTGAGGTACTCAAAGCCCTGCTTCCGGCTGGTGATGGAGCCGTCTGTGGAGATGGTCTTCTCGCTGGCAGTCTTGGCCGCCTTTTTCACAGTGTCCATCTGGTTGGTCACCTGGGACAGCAGCTCTTTGTTGATCTCCCGGTAATAGGGGAAACGCACCATCTCCCGAAGCCCCCAGATCCCCGCCGGGAGGCAGAGCAGGAACAAAGCGGCGGAAAGCTGCAGGGGCAGAACGATCCCCATGGTGGGCGGGAAATAGGCCAGGGCCAGCAGCACGAATGTCAGAATCCAGGCGCTTTTCTGGAGTTTCGTGTCGTTGCGGACATACCCGTGCTTTTCATAGTCCCGCAGCGAGTAAGCGGATACCGCCAGTTTGGCCCCCGCCACGCAGAAGGGAATCAGCAGGCACAGCCACAAAGGCACTCCCTGCATCTGTCCCCACAGGAGCATACAGGGCAGGAAGCCCACCACAGTCTTCGCCAGATCGTAGCCGAAGTGCACCAGGGTGTAGGACCGGGCGTTCATCCGCAGAAGGATCATGGCATAGTACTTGTCCCGGGAGGGGTCGAAGAGGTTCGTGTGCATGTACGAGCCCACCAGGGTCAAAAACAACAGGATGTGCAAAAAGGACTCCCGGGCAGGCACCATGGGATGAAGATCCCCCGGTGCCAGGACCATCAGGAAGAAGTAAAGGAACTTGAAAAGAAAGATGGTGACAAGTTCCCAGAGAACCGACAGCACATTGGCAAAGATCTTGAAGCCTTTCACCTGATAAATGGTGGCAGGCAGCAGATGCTTCACCAGCGGGATCTGCCTGATGGAGTAGAGGATGCTGTTGACCCGGTAAGTATTTTTCAGGGAAAAGGATATCCGCAGTGTATTAAGCATAGGTCTCCTCTTTCAGCGCCGCGATGATTTTCTCTTTGAACTCCTGGCTGTCCAGGTTGGACTTCTCCACCTTCTCCAGTTCCCCGTGGCTGAGCAGCACGATTTCATCACACAGATCCAGGGCCAAATCCAGGATGTGGGTGGAGAAAATGGTGATCCGGCCTTCCTTCAAAGAGCGGAGGAGCCCCTTCATCTCCTCGGCCACCACCACATCCAGGGAGGTCAGCGGCTCGTCCAGCAGCAAGACCTTAGGCTGGGCAATGATGTTGATGAGCATCTGCATCTTGTTCTTCATGCCGTGGGAGTAGTCCTTCAAAAGCTTGTCCCGGTCCTCCGGGGCAATGCTCATCATGTCAAAATACTCATCCAGAGACTTGGGGTCCTGGATGGAGTCTCGGTTGATGTCCACAAAGAATTTCAAAAACTCCCGTCCGGTGAGAAATTCAGGCACTGTGGGGGTGGAGACCACATAGCCCATATCCTCCGGCGCCACCTCCCTGCGCACGCCGCCCTCTTCCAGACAGAAGCTGCCGCCCTCCGCCTTGAGATCCCGGTTCAGGCAGTTGAAGAGGGTGGTTTTGCCTGCACCGTTGCGGCCCAGCAGGCCGTAGATCTTGCCATCGGAAAAGGTAAAGTCAATGTCCCGCAAAACCTCTTTCTGCTCAAATTGCTTGGAAAGGTGTTGGATAATCAAATTCATAGGGTTCTCCTTTTCATATGGATCGGCAGGCAGCACTCAGCTTGCCATGCTTTCATTTTGTGGCCATTATACGGGGTTCGGGTAAGAAAGGCAATTCCCATTTCCCAACCTTCCATCTTCAAAAGATGAGCAAAGCCTTGGTGCGCAAAGAATTGCAGTGGCGAGCAGCTCATTCTTAAATAAAATTAAGGAAATCTTTATACCAAATCCCTGTTTCTCTGGTATCATGGAGCCCACGCATAACACGGAAGGCCACGATGGCCCGGGAGGTACCGATGGAATTCTCCTGTCATACTCCATACGATGAAAAGACACTGACCGCCATGGCCAGGGCCATCCGGAAAACAGTCCAGGTCAAAAGAAGCCGCAGGGTCCGCCTCTATGCCTGGATTATCATTGGGCTTTCCTTGGTATCCCACTGGCTGTCCTGGGGATCTGTCTGGCAGATGACGGCAAACTGTGTGGCCGTTGCAGCATTGTTGCTAATCAGCTGGAAAGAGGATGCCCTCAACAGCTCTTTTGCAAAGCGCAAAGCCCTGCCGGGTACCGATGCCGCCGATACCTCATTCTATCCCGACCACTATCTGGTAAAAACTGCGGCGGCAGAATCCAGGTGGCACTATGACAAGATCCTCGCGCTGGCGCAGACGCAGGATCACCTCATTTTTGTGATGGGGAAAGACCATGCCCTGGCCATGGAGAAAGCCAGTCTGGATGGCGGCAGCATGTCATAATTCCGCCGCTTTCTGGAGGCAAAGTCTGTCCGGCAAATTCAGAACATGGGAGGATAAAGGGAGATGAAAACAGGTCATAAAATTGCTGCTCTGGGCTGCCTGGCAGTCGTAACCGCCTCTGTCGCCTGCTGGCGCTGGATGATCCGGATGCCCCTCAAGGAGTTCACCCGATATGCCCTCTATATGGCGGTCATGGACGATGAAATCTGCCAGAACGAGCTGGAGGGCAATCAGATCGGCGACACGGTCATTGCGTTTCCGCCCAGAGAGAAATCCCTGCAAGAGCGATATCACCTCTTTTTGAAGATGAACCGAACCAAGAGCCGCCGGCAGCTCCAGGCGGAAATTGCGGACATGGAGCAGCGCCTTCAGGAATCCCGACAGTTCCTGGATCAGCCCAAAGAACATCCGGAGGTCGGGATTACCGGAGAAAACGATATGTAACTGGTTGATTTCTGTCCATCAGCTATAGCAGTTTTTAACTTGTTATAGACAAAGAAATAGGCACCCAAAGTATATTTAACGAAGGCCTTTGAGGTAGGATAGCAAAAGATACGTGAAGAAGCGAGTGGCAAGCAAGTTTTAATGCCCAAAAATTTAATTATAGCAAGATAAATAAAGATATTTATCGCTATTTTTGAAAATTTTACGCACTTTTACGCTTGCTTTAGCAAACTTTTCGTTGCTGTTTGCGATGGTGAATTTTAATAAAAATATATAACTATGTTCCAATCTTTGAGAGCGTTATCCCTGCTTTAGAATCTTAATTGGTCATCTTTTTTCGATTATTCGTTTCTAATACCAGAAACTTCCAAAGATGTTTTTTGTATTTTTTATAGTCGTTTATAGTGACTTTTTGTCATTTCTGTTCAAATTCAGTCATTTTTTAGCGTCCTTGTTTCCGCTGCTTCCGTGTATTCCAGCTCTGCCTGTGGTCTTACATGTGGTCAACAAAAACGTTCTGGCCAGAATTCGTAAACCACAATAACAACCCAGGCAACCCAATTCTCCTCCAAGTTTGAAAAATGGTACCTCTGTCTTGAAAATCATACAAGACTTTTAGAGCTAAACAGATCATCTCTTTGCATCGCTATATCAAAGAATAGGTCCTCGAATTCTCTGAGGCAGCACCGAATCCGCTTACCGACTCCCAACCAGTCATGAGACGTGCCCAAAAACCTGATACCGGGTCTATCATCCACCATCTCTTTGAGGGCCACACTCCCCCGCTTGACCGGACGACACCAATCATTTCAAATGCGTCTACGCCCACACCCCTGGGAAGTAAGCAGAAGGTGCTGATCCAACACAGCTGAACGCAGAGTAGCAAGCCATCCAGGATCGGATACGGGGCATCATACCACCGGAGAAACTCGCAAAGAAGCAACGACAGATCCGGGCGTGCATGAAGGTCCACCCGAAGAGACAAATTACAGCGTCATTGCCAAAGAGGCCAAGGTGACTTGGTACACAGTATCCAAACACTATGAGATGATTCGAAAGATGCCGGAAATCAAGGAAACCGCTTCCCCTTACTTTACTGGATTGTCAGGCAGGGCGGCATATGATATGATGACAACTAAAAGCGAGGAGGCGCTGTCATGCCCCGTAGGGATGTCACGGAAATGCCCTTTGCAAAGCTCTATTCCCTACCGGTGGCGAAAGCGGAGTGGAAAGGCCGCACGCAAAAAGAGGTGGGCCAAGTCACCACTTGGCTCACCGGATACACCGCTGGAGACATCTCCCGCCCGGAACAGTCCACGGTCAGTTACGGTGACTTCTTCCGGAACGCCCCGTTTCTGAACCCTGATCGCACACGGATTACAGGTAAAATCTGCGGCATACGGATGGAGGAGATCGAAGATCCCCTGATGCGGGAGATTCGGTACCTGGGCAAGCTGGTGGACGAGCTGTCCAAGGGCAAGGCGATGGAACAGATTCTGAGAACGCAGAGGTCTGACGATGAATAAGCAAGAGATTTACGCGCTCCTCAGCGCCAGAAACATCTGGCACGAAGTGACAGAGCACAAAGCCGTTTTCAACATGGCAGAGGTGGCGGAGATCCAGCTTCCCTACCCGGAGGCAGATGCCAAGAACCTCTTCATCCGGGATGATAAAAAGCGCAATTACTATCTCATCACGGTCAAGGGCGACAAGAGGACAGACCTGAAGGCTTTCCGGCAGCAAAATGGCACCCGACCTCTGACTTTTGCCTCAGATCGGGACCTGATGGATATGCTTGACCTGATCCCCGGTGCGGTGACCCCCCTGGGTCTGCTCAATGATGAGGAACATAGGGTGACCTTTTGGCTGGACAAGTCCTTTCTGGAGGGCTCTGGACTGATCGGCGTTCATCCCAATGAAAACACCTCCACCGTATGGCTCAAAACCGAGGATCTGCTCCAACTCCTGCGAGAGAACGGTACGCAAATCACCTTGTTTGATGCATGACGGGACGAAGGGATTTGTCGCCTGCCAAGCGATCCATCCATATCAAAATTCCCCCTATATTGTGCTTGTGCACCAGACAACACAGCAATGGGCACAATCTACAAGCGTGAGGTGTAGCTGGTTGATATGGTGTACTTACAGAAGAAACTGTAAAACGCGGAGTGCCCGACACCCGGACACTCCGCGTTCCATATTCGCCTGGGCTTCTCAGGGTTCTGACCGCATGGGATTGCAGCACACCAGTAGGCCCAAGGCGATCAGGGCGCTGACCACATCCGCCACCGCTTGGCCCATTAGTACGCCATTGTACGCAAAGAGCTTCACGCAGACCAGCAGCGCCGCCACAAAAACCACCCCCTGGCGGCTGATAGACAGCACGAAAGACGGGCCAACCTTACCGGTGGCCTGAAACAACACCGTCAGCAGCAGCACGATTCCGGCAAACACCGTGGAGGCCGCCTGCCAGTGGAGCATCTCAGCCCCTGTGGCGATCATAGCGGTATCCTTCACAAAAGCGCCCATAAGCGGCGACGCGAAGAGACACAGGACGGCTGTCAGCACCAGGGAAAGGGCGCACAGGAAGCCCAGGCAGAACCGCACCAGCTTCCTCATCTCCGCCCGGCGCTGGGCGCCGTACAGATACCCGAAGAGGGGTACGCCGCCGAAGGCGAAGCCGGTGAGCACCAGTTGGGCGATCATGTTGACCTTCAGCACGATGCCCATGGCGGCGATCTTATCGTTGCCGTAGGGCAGCAGGAACTGGTTGACCACAATGACACACAGGCTCTGCATGAGATTGCTCAATGCTGCCGTCACGCCCACGCCCAGGATCTGACGCAGCTCCCCGCCGCTGACATGGCAGAGAGATGGGTTGACGGATAGGCAGCGGCTCTTTTTGCGGAGCAGCCAGAGGAAATAGAGGACGCTGCAGAAATAGCCGATTACCGTGGCCACCGCCTCGCCCATGGCACCCATGCCGACCACAGAGATGAGGATGGGGTCCAGGATGATGTTGATGACCGCCCCCAGGACGGTGCCGATCATGGACTCGGCGGACATTCCCTCACATCGGACCAGGCTGGAGTGGATGAAACTGAGCACCATGACGGGCGCGCAGACCACCAGCACAATGTAGTACCGGAAGGCGTGGGGCATTGTGTCGGCATCTGCTCCCAGCAACGTCAGCAGGGGCCGGTTAAATACCGTCATAAGCACAGCCAGAATCACGCCGGTGACCAGAGCGATGTAAAAGCAGAAGGAGCTGACCCGCTTCACGCCCTCCCCGTCCTGCTGACCCAGCAGCCGGGAGATCAGAGAACTGCCGCCCTGGCCGTAGATGTTGCCGAAGGCCATCAGGGCGGTAAAGACCGGCGCACAGAGCGACACGCCGGCGATGAGGTCGGTGTCGTTGGTCCGGGCGATGAAAAAGGTATCTGACAAGTTGTAGACCAAGGCACCACCAGCCCCAGCACCACCGGGAACTATAATGGTCTCATAAATTAAGACACTTTTTCGGACAATTTTTAATGAATCTGA
>NZ_DAWBAJ010000020.1:0-37879 GCF_052306735.1 Dysosmobacter sp.
GGACGGAGCCGTCCATGTGCATGGTGCAGCCCATGGGCAGCACCAGGTCGCTGACATCCTTGGGCACGCCGATGTTGTCACAGGCCTCCTTGTTGACGGGGATGGTGGCCGCGGAGCTCTGGGTGGCAAAGGCGGTGACGGCAGGAGGGAAGATGTACTTGAGCATGGTGCGCACGCCCAGCTTGCCGCCGGCCAGGAAGGCGTAGAGGGGGAAGAAGATCACCACGTACAAAAGGCACAGGGGGTAATACACCACCATGGACCGGCCGTAGCTGCCGATGATCTCGGGGCCGTAGGTGGCCACCAGGTTGGCAAAGTACGCGCCCAGGCCGATGGGGGCCACCTTCATAATGACGTCCACGAATTTCATGATGATGGCGCTGAGGTTTGCCAGGAGCTTGCCCATGGGGCTCTCCTCGCCGCCGCAGGCGGAGACGCAGAAGCCGAAGATGATGGCAAAGATGATGAGGGGCAGCATGTTGGACTTATCCCACAGGTCGGAGAAGTCGGACACGGTGAGAGAGCTCACCAGCAGCTCCCCGGCGGTCTTGGCCTCCCCTACCTCGGCGGCGGCCATGTCGATGGAACTGCCGACGGAGGGGCTGAAAAGGTTCACCCAGATCAGCACGCAGGCAGAGGCGATGATGCCGGTGAAGACGAAGGTGCCGATGGTGCCGCCCAGGATCTTGCCCAGGCGCTTCATGTTGGCCATGCCGCCCACGGCGGAGGCAATGGAGACGAACACCAGGGGTACCACGATGGTAAAGAGCAGGTTCAAAAAGATATCGCCCAGGGGCTTGATGGTGGTGCCGAAGCCAGGGGCTACCACGCCGATGATGGCGCCGATGGCGATGCCGCCCAGCATCAGGATGGGGGTTTTGTACTGTTCCCAGAAAGACTTCTTTTGGATGGTAGCCATTTTTTACTTCTCCTTTTTCTCTTTTTGTTTTGGCTATCGTTTCGATCGGGTGGTCGTCAGGGGTCTTTGGGGGAATCGCTGTTTGGGGATTTACAGGCTGTCCACGGCGGCCTTCAGCTGGTCCAGGGCCGTCTTGAGGACGGAGCGGGGGCAGGCGGCGTTGAGCCGCATGAAGCCCTGGAGCTGGCGGCCGAAGGAGCAACCATCGTTGAGGCCCAGCTTGGCCTTCTCAATCATGAAGTCGTGGAGCTGTTCATTGGTAAGGCCCAGGGCCCGGCAGTCCAGCCACATGAGATAGGTGGCATCCGGGGCGTAGGTCTTGATCTTGGGGATGTATTTGTCGCAGTAGTCCACCACGAAGTCGAAGTTGTCGGAGAGATAGGGCAGCAGCTGCTCCAGCCACTCCTCGCCTTCGTTGAAGGCCGTCTCCATGGCGGTGAGGGAGAAGGCGTTGTTGCGGTGGATGTCCATGCACTGCCAGTAGTGGTCATAGACCTGCTTCATGTGGGCGTTGGGGAACACCACGGCGCTGGCCTGGAGACCCGCCAGGTTGAAGGTCTTGGTGCCGGAGATGCCCGTCACCACGTTGGCGGCAATCTCCGTGGAGAGGGTGGCGGTGGGGATGTGGCGCTTGCCGTGGAAGATGAGGTCGGAGTGGATCTCGTCGGAGACCACCAGCACGTGATACTTCAGGCACAGCTCCATCATCCGGCGCAATTCCGCCTCCTCCCAGACGATGCCCAGGGGGTTGTGGGGAGAGCAGAGCATAAAGAGATCCACCTGCTGGAGCTTTGCCTCAAAGTCCGCCCAGTCCACGGTCCACTTGCCGTCCACCTCCACAAAGGGGTTCTCCACCACCTTGCGGTTCCAGGCCTCCGTCATGTCGTAGAACTCCGAGTACACGGGGGTCTGGATCAGAACGCTGCCCCCCTCCGGGGTGAAGAGCTTGACGCACGCAGAGAGGGTCTGGACCACGCCCAGGCTCCAGCTCATGAGGCTGGTGTCGATGTCCCAGCCGTTGCGGCGCTTCTGCCAGTTCCGAATCGCCTCAAAATAGCTGGCGGGCCGGGCGGTGTAGCCCCAGATGCCCTCCTGGGCCCGAGCGGTCAGGGCGTCGATGATGGGCTGGGCGGTCTTGAAGTCCATGTCCGCGATCCACAGGGGGATCACATCGTCGGTGCCGAATTTCTTCTTGCGCTCGTCGTACTTGGCGGAATGGTTGTTGGAGCGGTCGATGATCTGGTCAAAGTTATATGTCATGATACCTCTTCCTTTCTGCGGATGGTTGTCGGATCCTTTTGATGCCAAACTATAAAGCAATTATGATGCCAATTTTGAGGTCCGCCGTGATTTTCACGGCAAATCCGTTATATTGTATCAATCTTTTATGCGATATAAACAAACCACCTCCGGAGCGCTTCGGCGTTCTGCCGGGAGGTTCCGGGGGAGCGTTGGATGGGACAGCCGGCGGGATGGGGAGGGTCTCTCCCGCCTGTGCCAAATTAATTGGTTATAGTTTTTATAATTGTTACATTGTTTTACCAGTTTTGTATGCTTGCCGGCCCAGGGGCGTCAGGCGGCTGCCGCCCCGCCCCCGGCTCACCCGTACCAGACCCCGGGCGGCCAGATCCGCCAAGATCCGCCGGACCTCCGGCTGAGTGAGGGGCAGGCGGGCCTCCCGGGCGGCGGAGAGCAGCCGCTCCCGCCCCAGAGACTCTCCCCGCTCCGAGGCCCGGTAGAGCTGCTCCAATACGAAGGCGGCCCCGTCGTCCTCCGGGGCTTCCTCCGGCGGGGGACAGGGAGCGGCGGCCTCCAGCACGGTGGAGGGCAGATCCTCCAGGGTGATGCAGTCGTGGCCGGTGTAGAGGAAATACTCCGCCACGTTGCGCAGCTCCCGGATGTTGCCGGGCCAGGAATAGCGGCGGAAGAAGTCCTGCACCGGCTCCGAGAGGGTGAAGGTGCCCCCCAGCTCCCGGCGGAAGTGTTCCAGCAGCAAAAAGACGTCGTCTCCCCGGCAGGACAGGGGCGGCACCTGCACCGGCAGGGTGTTGAGCCGGTAGAAGAGGTCCCGGCGGAAGCTCCCCTCCGCCACCCGGCGGGATAAGTTCTCGTTGGTGGCGGCCACGATCCGCACGTCCACGCTGACGATGCGGCTGCCCCCCACCCGCATGATCTCCCGCTCCTGGAGGACCCGCAGCATCTTCACCTGCAGGGCCGGGCT
The DNA here is from genome assembly GCF_052306735.1 of Dysosmobacter sp. NCBI lineage: Bacteria > Bacillati > Bacillota > Clostridia > Eubacteriales > Oscillospiraceae > Dysosmobacter > Dysosmobacter sp. The sequence continues at coordinate 3,141 of NZ_DAWBAJ010000020.1, forward strand.
CATGCCCTCCACCTCGTCCAGAAACAGCGTGCCCTGGTGGGCCAGCTCGAAAAGGCCGGGCCGTCCGCCCTTCCGGGCGCCGGTGAAAGCCCCCTCCTCGTAGCCGAAGAGCTCGCTTTCCAGGAGGTTCTCCGGAAAGGCCGCCACGTTGATGGCAACAAAGGGCCCCTCCCGCCGCCGGGAGGCCCGGTGGACGGCGTGGGCCAGCAGCTCCTTTCCGGTGCCCGTCTCCCCCATCAGCAGCACGGGGCTGTCCCCGGCGGCCATGCGGGTGAGGACCTCCTTGGTGCGCAAAATCGCAGGGGAGGTGCCCACCACGTCGTCAAAGCTGTACTTGGCCTGATAGCCCTTGTGGAGCAGCTGGGTGCGCAGGCGGCTCTGGCGCACCTCCACGTCGTTGAAGCGCTGGAGCAGGGCAAAGGCGCCGATGCACGTGCCCTGGCGCATCACCGGCACCACCTCCACGCTGACCAACGCCCCGTGGATGCGCACCACCTGGGCCCCGATCCGCTCCCGGTCCCGCAGGCACGGACCAAAGGGGATGTAGGGGAACACCTCGTCTCCCGGCTTTCCCTCCACCAGGGGGGCGCTGACCCGGGTGAGCTCCTCGGCGTGGCGGTTGCAGGCGAAGATCTCGTCCTTTTCGTTGACGCCGATGACCCCGTCGGAGAGGATGTCCATGAGGATGTGGAACTGGCTCTCCAGCCGGATGGACTTGGCGAACATCTGGTCGAAGCTATAATTGCTGGTGGCGATGGACTGGAAGTAGCGCCGGAACTTCTCCGTCTCCAGCAGATGCTCCAGCCCCAGACGCAGGGCGATCTCGATCATCATGCCGGAGGTGCAGGCCCGCTGGCCCACGTCGATCTTGGTCTCGATGGAGGGGGGCACATAGCGCATCTCGTCGGGAGTGACGGCAATGTGGACGTCCTCCTCCAGCTCCGCCCCGGGGTAGAAGGGGATCCAGCGGACGTGGTTGACGCCCAGCTGCTCCAGCTGGGCGATGGCCTCCCGGGCCATGGTCTCCGTCATGTTCACAAACAGCACCCGGCTTCCCGCCGGGATCTCCTTGAGCTTGCGCAGCCCGCTCCAGCGGAAGGAGGCCTCCACCGCCATGGTCTGGCACCCCATGGGCACGTGCCGGGCCAGTTCCTCCGCTGAACCGAAGGCATCGGTGGAGGCGGCAAAGAGATCCGCCCGCTCCAGCACCCCCATGGCGCTGCCGTCCATGACAGAGAACACCGACACCTCCGCCACATCCCCGAACAGGCTCTCCACGTCCCGCCCGTAGGACCGGCCCGCCCGGGGGTCCAGGGCAATGATGGAAATTTTCTTCTTTTCCATAGCCGCCTCCCAAATTGGTTATAACCTGTTTCTTAAACCAGTTTCCCATACTTTCCGCCATTTGGCAAGGCTGTTTGGGACTTCTTTTTTCAGCTCTCCTTGACCTTTTGTCCCATCTCCCGTACACTGGTGACAGGACCTTTTTCAAATCAACCGTCATCTCCGGGAAACCGGGCGTATTGTTACAAAGGAGCGTGATCCCCCATGGCGTCTTTGCTGATTCGCAACCTCCATACCGCCGTCACCTGCGACGACGGCGACCGGGTGCTCCAACAGGTAGACCTTCTGTGCCGGGACGGCGTCATCGCAGCCCTGGGGCCGAACCTTGCCTGCGAGGCGGACACCGTCCTGGACGGCAGCCACTACTGGTGCTATCCGGGCCTCATCAACACCCACCACCACCTCTACCAGGTGTTCTCCCGGAACTTGCCCCAGGTGCAAAACCTGGAGCTGTTCGACTGGCTGACGGCCCTGTACGAGATCTGGAAGAACCTGGATGAACAGGTGGTGCGCTGCAGCGCCCTCACCGGCATGGGGGAGCTCCTCAAGCACGGGTGCACCACCTGCTTTGACCACCACTACGTCTTCCCGGCAGGAGCCGGGGACCTCATCGGCGCCCAGCTGTCCGCCGCGGAGGAACTGGGTATCCGGATGGTATCCTCCCGGGGCAGCATGGACCTCTCCCGGAAGGACGGGGGACTGCCCCCGGACAGCGTGGTGCAGACGGTGGATGAAATCATGGCGGACTCCGCCCGGATCATCGAAACCTACCACGATCCCCGGCCCGGCTCCATGCGCCAGATCGTGCTGGCCCCCTGCTCCCCCTTCTCCGTCAGCGGCGAACTGCTGCGCCAGAGCGCCATTCTGGCCCGGCAGTACGGGGTGCGGCTCCACACCCACCTGTGCGAGACCAAGGACGAGGAGCACTACACCCTGGCCCACTTCGGCGTCCGGCCGTTGGAGTATATGGCCTCTCTGGGCTGGACCGGCAGCGACGTCTGGTACGCCCACGGCATCCACTTCAATGATGAGGAGCTGCGGGAGCTCTCCCGCACGGGCACCGGCGTTGCTCACTGCCCCATCTCCAACATGAAGCTCGCCTCCGGCGTGGCCCGGGTACCGGAGATGCTCTCCCTGGGAGTCCCGGTGGGCCTGGCGGTGGACGGCTCCGCCTCCAACGACGGCTCCTCTCTCATGGAGGAGCTGCGGGTGGCGTACCTCCTCCACCGGCTCACCTCCAGCGAGAAGGCCCCCTCCGGGTATCAGGTGCTGAAACTGGCCACCCGGGGCAGCGCCCGGCTGCTGGGCCGGGAGGACATCGGCGCATTGGAAGTGGGCCGCCGGGCGGACTTCTTCCTGGTGGATGCCCGCCGCCTGGAGCTGGCCGGGGCCGGAGAAAGTCCCGCCGACGTGCTGGCCACCGTGGGCCTCCGGGGCCCCGTGGATTACACGGTGGTGGAGGGCCGCATGGTGGTCCGGGAGGGACACCTCACCACGGTGGATGAGATCGCCGTTTCGGAGGAGGCCAACCGGGTGTGCCGGGATTATCTCTCCCGGCCCTGAGCCCTCAGCCGCCTGCCCAAAGGAGGGAATCATGAAGTCCTGGACGTGGAAAGGCCTGGCTCTGGCGGTGCTGGGCAACCTGCTCACCGCCGCGCTGACCTTTTTATTGACGATCACCATCGGCCGTCAGTTGGACATGGATACGCGGCTCATTTTGCTGGCGCTGGCAGCTTTCGTTCTGGCAGGTTCCGCCCTGATGGCGTTTTTTCTCAAGCGCCGGGGACTGCGGCTGTGGAAAGCAGTGTGCATTCTGATCCTGTTTCTCATCGCGCTGTTCCTGATGGGCCAGGATCTGCACCCGGTGACAAAATTCTTTTCCCGCATCACCGGGTACTATAACCCGGAGGCCATGGGATTTTCCCTGCTCTATGCCATGATCTACTGCGGCGGGCTCCTGGCCGGGGCGCTGCCGGGATGGCTGGTGTACCGCCTTATACACCGTAAGAGACCCTGAGCGGATTCAAGACCGGATTTCTGCATGAAAAACCCCGCCCCCACGGAGGAATCCGTGGGGGCGGGGTCGTTTTTTCTTTGGCTCAGGCCTCCGCCTGGGTGCGCATGAGGGCGATCTCCCGGGCGTAGCCGGCAAGGTCGTTGGGGGTCTCCAGGCAGAAGGGCAGCTCCCGCAGTGCCGGATGGCGCACCACCCGGGACAAGGCCTCCAGGCCGATGCAGCCTTCGCCGATCCGCTCATGGCGGTCCTTATGGCTGCCCAGAGGGTTCTTGCTGTCGTTCAAGTGGATGGCCCGGAGCCGCTCCAGGCCGACAATGCGGTCGAACTCCGTCAGCACGCCGTCCAGGTCTCCCGCGATGTCGTACCCGGCGTCCCAGACGTGGCAGGTATCCAGGCACACGCCCATCTTCTCTCCCAGGTCCACCCGGTCCAAAATGGCCCGGATCTCTTCAAAGCGGCCGCCCACCTCGCTGCCCTTGCCCGCCATGGTCTCCAGCAGCACGGTGGTGGACTGGTCCGGGCGGAGGATGGCATTGAGGCCCTGGGCGATGAAGGTGATGCCCGCCTCGATCCCCTGGCCCACATGGCTGCCGGGGTGGAAATTGTAGAGCTGGCCGGGGACGTGCTCCAGCCGCACGAGGTCGTCCGCCATGGTCTCTTGGGCGAAGGCGCGGTTTTCCTCCTTGGCGCCGCAGAGGTTCAACGTGTAGGGGGCGTGGGCCACAATGGGGGCAAAGCCCCGCTCCCCAAGCAGCGTCACCAGCGCCGCGGCGTCATCTGCGTCCAGGTCCTTGGCCCGGCTTCCCCGGGGATTGCGGGTGAAAAACTGAAAGGTATCCGCCCCCAGCTCCAGAGCCTGGCGGCCCATGGCCGCAAAGCCCTTGGAGGAGGACAGGTGGCATCCGATGTGCAGCATAACTCCCTCCGGTGTTTTTTCTCAAGGATACCATATTTGCTTCCCCGGTGCCACAGGCAAATGCAACACGCCGCCCTTACGCCGTTTCCCGCTCCTCGCTGTGCGCCAGATACAGCTCCTCCGCCCGCTGCTGGGCGCACAGCAACTCCGCGCGGATCCGGTCCAGGCTCTCCTGGGCGTCGGTGATGGCATTGAACAGCAGCAGATATTCCTTGGAGATGGGTTCCATATTCGTCCGTCCTTTCTGGGAAGGCAGCGCGTCATCTTGGGCGCGCAGTCTCTCCGGCTCCACAAGATATTGATGTTTCCTCTGTATCATACACATTTGGGGCGGTGGATTCTGTCTGAACGTGTCGACAGCGGGGAGATTTTTCATGGATTTTGGAAATTCCGGCAGGAAGGGGACGGATGGTGACGTTCACAGACGAAAATCGTCCGCCGGAATCGAAAAAAAGCCCGGGACGGCGCATGCCGTCCCGGGCGGAGACTGTCGATCAAACCGGAAATCTTGCGCGACGGGAAGGAAGAGAGTTACGAGAGGAACCCAGGAGGGGTTCCTTTCGTTTTGAATCAATCGTTTTTTGAAACTCAAAAAAGTTTCAAAAAACTTGCTCAGCCTGTCGAAAAGACTTTTTCGACAGGCTGAGCCCGGGACGGCGCATGCCGTCCCGGGCGAAAGGGAATGCCGTTTATCTGGCCGCGGCTTTCTTGGGGATCAGCCGATCCACAATGAGGCACAGCGCCACAGTGATGACCATGTCCACCAGGGTGTAGCCCACCACGATATCCACATTCATCAGCAGCCGGTAGAGGATAAAGCCCACCAGCCAGATGATGAGGTTGCGCACATCGAAGCTCACGCCGAAGGAATCCCGGCGCAGCAGGAAGTGGTCGGCGATCTGCACGGCGATCATAGGGGCGAACACGGAACCGATGAGGTAGAGGAAGCCCGTGATGTCGTCCATGGGGAAGAGGATGGCCCCGGCGATGCCCACCACGCTGACCACCACCGCCGTCCACTTTCCGTTGAGCTTGCTGCTCAGGGACTCGGCGGAGATGCCGGCGGACCAGGCGTCCAGGAAGGTGGTGGTGACGGTGGAGAGCACCAGGATCACCAACGCGGCGATACCCAGGCCCGCCTTCACCATGATCTGGGCAATGTCGTACTCCCCGGTGTAGATGGCGGCGCCCATGCCGATGACGTACATCCAGCAGGAGACCACCCCGTAGGTGAGGGTGCTGGCCAGGGTGGCCTGGAAGGGCTTTTCCGCCTCCCGGGTGTAGTCGGAGATCAGCGGCAGCCAGGAAAGGGGCATGGCCACCGCCAGCTCCACCGCCGCGCCGAAGCTCATGGCCTCGCCCAGGTCGCCCCCTGCGGAAGCGCCGGAGAAGAAGATCACCTTGCACAGCACCAATGTCAGAATAAACAGGGCCGCCATGGAGATCTTGTTGATGAGCCCCAGGTTGGTGATGCCCACCAGGATCCACACGATGATGAGCCCGCCGATCACCAGGCACCAGATCCAGTGCCCGGCGTCGAAGATGCCGCCGATGGCCAGGGCCCCGTCATAGATCATGATGGCGGTCCAGCCCACCAGCTGGAGGACGTTCAAAAAGGCGAAGAGGAGACCGCCGGTGTGGCCGAAGGACATCTTCACCGTCTCCATGGCGCTGCGGCCGGTGCGGCCGCCGATGAGGCCCGCCAGGAAAAAGAGGGCGCAGCCGATGATGTGTCCCAGGACGATAGCGGCAAAGCCCTTGGCCATGCCCAGAGGGGCAAAGGAGGTGCCGGTGAGGATCTCCGCCAGGGAGACGCCGGCGCCGAACCAGATGAGACTGTTTTGGAAGGTAGAGGTCTTTTTCATATCTACTCCTTTCTCACGATAGCCTGTTTGCACAGCAGCGGGCGCTCAGTCCCGCTCCTCCCAGGCCATGTCCCAGAAGGAGGCCTCGTACCGGGAGCAGGCGGTGAAGATCTCCTCCAGCTCCCGCAGCTGGGCTTCCGTGTAGTCCGCTGTCAGACGTTCCAGCATGTCCTTGAGGATCACATTATTGCCGGTGTAGCGCTCGGTGATATAGCCCCGCACCCAGCGGCCGTACAAGGGATGGTTGGGGGCATCCGGGCGCTCGGCCACGATCCGGCGGGCGATGACCTCGTAGCTGTAGGCGCAGGAGAAGATGGCGGTGAGCACCTCGGCCTCGCCGCCTTTGTAGGCTACGCTGAGCATATAGGAGGTATAGGAGCGGTTATCCTGGGCGATGGGAGTGTGGTCCAGCTCCTCCTGGGTGATGCCGAAGTCGGCCATATAGCCGTTGTGGACGTTGACCTCGCCGTCCAGGATGGCCTGGATGTACTTGGCGAAGAGCTTCATGACCTCCACACTCTTGCTCTTGGCCACGCCCACGGCAAACACCTTGGTATAGTCCATGAGATACCAGTAGTCCTGGATGATGTAGCGGCGGAACTTCTTCACATCCAGGGTGCCGTCCTTAAGCCCCTGGACAAAGGGCTTTTCATGATACCCTGCCCAGATATCCTCCGTTGCTTTCAAGAGTCTTTCTACCGTGCTCATGCCACGCCTTCTTCCTTGCGCATGCTCCGCCGCATGAGTTTCAGGGGCAGCAGCGACACAATGAGGATACTGAGGATCCCCTCCACCAGACGGGAGGAGTTGTAGGCCAGGCTGTAGCCCCAGGCGCCCCAGCCGTCCCAGGCGTTCTGGGAGTAAAAGATCACGCCGCTGAGCACGTGGCCCACGCAGCGGATGGCCACCGCCAGGGCCATGCCGCACAGGATCTTCCAGCGCTTGTCGCTGCCGAAGACACCGGCGTAGCCCAGGCAGGAGAAGCACACCAGCTGCTGGACAAAGATCTGCGCCCAGTGGACTGCCTGCCAGCCGGGGATCAGGATCATGGCAAGAATGCCGCACACCCAGCCTGTCAGCATGGCGAGCCGGTAGTCATACACCAGCGCCAGCAGCATCAGGGGGATCCAGGATCCGCAGGTGATATTGGAGCCCGTGGGCAGGGGAATGCGGATGGTGGCCAGCACCAACGTCAGTGCGCAGATCACGCCTCCCAGGCACAATGCCCTGGCGTTGAGCTTCACCCCTCTGCACAAAATCACCGTAGCCAGCAAATAGGCCACCGCGAACACGGCAGTGATGACAGAAGAGATCATTCCACAAACTCCCCTCTGAGCCCAAACATGTGGTCCATGGGGCCGGAGCCGTGGCCCAGATCCAGCTGGGCCGCCAGGGCGCCGGAGAGGAAGGCCTTGGCCCGCTCCACTGCCGTCTCCAGGTCATAGCCCTTGGCCAGGTTGGAGGCAATGGCGCTGGAGAGGGTGCAGCCGGTGCCGTGGGTGTTGGGGTTGTCGATGCGCCGTCCGTTGAACCAGCGGAGGGTGCCGTCCTTCCACAAAAGGTCGTTGGCGTCGTTGAGGTTGTGGCCGCCCTTGCAGAGCACGGCGCAGCCGTACCGCTCTCCGATGGTGCAGGCGGCGGTCTCCATGTCCGCAGGAGAGGTAATGGTCATGCTGGCAAGGAGCTCCGCCTCCGGGATGTTGGGGGTCACCACCTCCGCCAGGGGCAGCAGCTCCTCCATGAGGGTCTCCCGGGCATCGTCCTTCAAAAGCTTTGCCCCGGAGGTGGCTACCATCACCGGGTCCACCACAATGTGCCCCGCGCCGTACTGGCGCAGCTTCTGGGCAATCACACGAATGAGGTCCGCCGAGGAGACCATGCCGATCTTCACCGCGTCGGGGAAGATGTCGGTGAACACGGCGTCCAGCTCCGCTGCCAGGAAGGAGGGCGTAGCCTCCAGGATGTCTGTGACGCCGGTGGTATTCTGGGCAGTGAGGGCCGTGACAGCGCTCATGGCGAATACGCCGTTGGCCGTCATGGTCTTGATGTCTGCCTGGATCCCGGCGCCTCCGCTGGAATCGCTTCCAGCGATTGTCAATGCTGTTTTCATGTTGTTCTCCTTTCTCTTGTGCACAGCCATTGATTTTATAAAGCGATACAAGGTGGTGCCCCCAATGTACCGCGCGTCGGAAATCCCCCTTACCGCTCCGCTTCCCGCTTATCGCGGAAAGCTGCGCCGGACGGGGAATTTCCTCCTTCTTCGGCGAAAGCACGGCTTTCGCCGAGTTGGGACGGGAGTTGCGTTTTCCCTTACCGCTCCGCTTCCCGCTGCCGCGGAAAGCGACCCCGGACGGGGAATTTCCTCCTTCTTCGGCGAAAGCGGGGCTTTCGCCGAGTGAGGACGATGTAAAAAGCCCTTACCGGGCGATGGACTCCGAGAGGCCGTAAAGCTCCTTGGCCGCCGTCTTCACATCCTTTTGGGCAAAGAGGGCGGAAACCACCGCCACGCCGTCCAAGCCGCAGCCGGCAAGCTCCGTGATGTTGTCCCGGCTGATGCCGCCGATGGCCACCACGGGGATGTCCACCGCCGCTGTAATGGCCCGGATGGTATCCCGGGAGATGGGTGCGGCGTCGGCCTTGGTGCCCGTCACAAAGGCGGCCCCCACCCCCAGATAGTCCGCGCCGGCGGCCTGGGCCGCCAGGGCCTCTTCCACGGAGTGGGCGGAGACGCCGATGAGCTTATCCGGTCCCAGGACCTCCCGGGCCCGGCCTGCCGCCAGGTCCGACTGGCCCACATGGACCCCGTCGGCGCCCACGGCGGCGGCGATATCCACCGCGTCGTTGATGATGCTGATGACGCCCTTTTCCCGGCACAGCGCCACAAAGCGCCGCGCCTCCCGCAAAAAGGCATCGTGGTCCAGATGCTTCTCCCGCAGCTGCACGATGCCCGCGCCGCCGTCGATGGCGGCGGCGATCTGGTCCATGAGGGCGTCCTCGTCCGCCGCCCAGGCCCGGTCCGTCACAGCATAGAGCCGCAGCTTTACTCCTTCGATCTTCATAGATGTTCCTTTCCCGCGCATCCGGCCCTTTTGCCGGATCTGCCGCTGCATTTTATACAAAAAAATCCGCGGACTCGCCAAATTCGGTGGTCCGCGGCAAACTGCCTTATGATTTCCCTACGTTGGCATGATCCAAATCAGGTCATGGGTCAAAGCCTTTCCGGCTTACTCTCAGCCCGTCAACACGGACTCCCCGTTGTTCAGTTGCCGTTATTTTACTCCCCCGGCTCCGCCATTGCAAGAGGGTTTGCGGATTTTTTCACAAAAAGGTCCTTGACACGTCCCCGGCGGGGGATGTAGAATGAGGCCGAAAACCACAGGGGAGCCGCAAGGCTGAGAGGAAGCGTCCCGCTTCGACCCTCCGAACCTGATACGGGCAATGCCGATACAGGAAGTGACATCGGAGCTTCGCCGCGGGCCCTGTGTCCTGCGGTTTTTTTGATGCCAAAATGATGACTTTGATGGGAAAGGACGTGTTGCGGGAGAAGAGAGCGGCGTCCCGGGAAACCGGGAGCGGACAGAGGGGGAGCGCCCTGTGTCCGGGCCGAAAACGCAGCGATGGGAAGCCGTGTTCCGGCGTGAGAGGAGGCCAGGGAGCCTCGACCGAAGTTTCCACAGCAGGCGGCGCGGCCGTCTGCGCCTTGCCATGCAAGGGGAAAACGCTGCGCGTCTTTCGTTTTCTCCCTGCCACTCATTTTTCAAAGGAGTCGAATCATATGAATCACAGTTTTGTCAAGAAACTGGCCCTGACGGGTATGCTGTGTGCCGTGGCCGTGGTGGGCAGCATGTTCTCTTTCCCGGTGTTCTCCAGCAAGTGCGCCCCTGTGCAGCACATGGTGAATATCCTGTGCGCCGTGTTCCTGGGGCCGGGGTACGGCCTGGCCGCTGCCTTTGCGGCCAGCGTCCTGCGCAACCTCCTGGGCCTGGGGAGCCTGCTGGCCTTTCCGGGCAGCATGTGCGGCGCCCTGCTGTGCGGCCTGATGTACAAGAAAACCCAGAACCTGCCTGCCACTCTCTGCGCCGAGGTCTTCGGCACCGGTATCATCGGAGGGCTGCTGTCCTATCCCATTGCCATTGCCTTTATGGGCGTGGTGGCCGGCAGCATCGGCTACACCGCCTATGTGGTGCCCTTCCTGGTATCCACGGTGGGTGGATCCATCATCGCCGGCGTGCTGGTGGGAGCCCTGAAGAAGAGCGGCGCCCTGCGCACCATGCAGGCCTCTTTGCAGCACTGAGAACTTGATTCCGGAGGTTTTCCATGCTGGATTTTTCCATCCTTGACCGGGTGGCGCGCACGCGTCCCCTGATCCACTGCATCTCCAACATCGTCTCCGCCAACGACTGCGCCAACCTGGTGCTGGCGGTGGGCGCCAGCCCCATCATGGCCCAGGCCCCGGAGGAGATGGCCACCATCACCGCCGCCAGCGCCGCCACGGTGCTCAACACCGGCACACCGGACCAGGCCCGGTTCGACGCCTGCCTCCTGTGCGCCAAGGCCTGCGCCGCCGCCAAACAGCCCACGGTGCTGGATCCGGTGGGTGTGGGGGGCAACCCCTGGCGGCTGGAGCGGGTGGAGGAGATCATCCGGCTGTTTCCTCCGGCCATTTTGCGGGTGAATTTGGGAGAGGCCCAGGCACTGCTCCACCAGGCCAGCCGGGAGGTGGGGGTGGACAGCCCCCTGCCCGCCGCACCGGCGGATCGTCTGGCCGCCGCCGTGAACCTGGCCCGGCAGCGCCAATGCGTGGTTCTGCTCTCCGGCCCCCAGGATCTCATTACGGACGGCGTCACCGCCTGGCAGGTGGGCGGGGGCAGCGACCTCATGTCCCGCCTCACCGGGACGGGATGCATGCTCTCGGTGCTCTGCGGCGCCTTTGCCGCCGTGGCTCCCGACCCTCTCACCGCCGCCCTCACAGCCTCCGCTTTCTGGAAGGCCTGCTCCCGGCAGGCAGAGACAGCAGCCGCCGGACGGGGCCCCGGCAGCTTCCACACGGCGCTGCTGGACGCCGCCGGCACCCTGACCCCGGAGCGGTGCACATCTCTGGCCCAAGCGGAGCAGGTGGATCTGCCGTAAAACCCCAGGCAGAATCCCTTTTTGAATATTTTTATAAGGCCCGCTCTCCTCAAAAGGCAGAGCGGGTCTTGTTTTTGAATTGGGAAAAAACGGTTGTTCTTTCATGGAAGTTTTTGTATAATTTTAGGAGACAATCCTGCACGGAAGGAGGCCGCCCCATGTCTTCACCTTCACCCGCCCCGCCGGCAGAGCTTACGGAGCAGCAGCACAAGGAACTCCTGCAAGTCCTTCTGACGGAGTATACCACCCTGCGTGCTGAGGCGCAGCACAATGAAACCTATCAGATTGAGCTGGCGATGATCTCCTTCTCCGCTCTGGCAGCCCTGATTGCCGCCGCGGCTACATTTTCCGCGGCAATCCCCAAGAATATCGAAATTTTCTTTTTCTTTTTGGCCCTGCCGTGCCTGGTGATGTTTCTGGGACTTCTCTGGATTGATCTGATCTACCGCCGCACCCGGTTCGGCTGCTATACCAAGTGTCTGGAAAACAAGATCAATGCACTGGTGCCCCAGGGACCGGGAGGCTGAAAATCCATAGAATGGGAACACTGGATTCAGGATCTGGAAGACGGCACCGGCTTTTTCAATACCACCCGGTTTTTCCGGGGATATATCATCTCCGGCAGTTGGCTGGCAGCGCCGCTCCTCATTATGGCCTCCTATTTTCTTTTGTCGGAAGCACCGCCCGGTGACTGCTGGGATGCCGTCCTGGGCCTGGCTGCCGCAAACTGGCTGGCCACAATATTCATGGCGGCTGTATACGGCATATATTACCTCTTGTTTTTCCAATATTTAAAGAAAATCATTGCCTTTCCTGAAAAGATCCCCTAATCTTCGGTATATCCCCTCCCGCGCCCTTTCGGGCGCGGGATTTTTTGCCCCGGAACCGCATATTTCCGCCCCCACCATCATAGGTTGTCCCAGAGGTGAGGGCGTATGAAACGAAAGATGGATCTGCTGCGCCGGATCGGGCGGCGGCTCACCGCCGCCGTGCTGGCGGTGGGGGTGCTCTGGGCAGTGGCAGTCACCGCGGGCAGTGCCACCGTCTCCGACGCGGCGGCGGCGTTGTGGAAGGCGGTACCCATGGGGGTGCTGCGGTGGGAACTGGGAGACCTGTGGGCCCGGGACGGCCTCTCCGCTGTCACGGTACTGGCCATCGGGGAGTCGCCCCTGCTGCTCTCCGCCCGCCCGGCGGTGGCAGAGCTGTGGTCGGCGGACCGGGAGGAGACCGCCACACAGGAGCCCCCGGAGGAGGGCACTGTCACGGAGCCGGTGGAGGAGATCCCCCTCCAGGCAGAGAGCCACACCGACAACGGCATTCCCGCCCGGACCCTGGTGCCCACGGATCCCAGCGGCTACACCGTCTGCGGCCGGGTGTACATCAGCAACTCCACGGACTATACCCTGGATCCCCAGGAGCTGACGGAGACCTTTGACGCGGAGATGAGCGGGGAGGGGCCCCAGATCCTGATCCTCCACTCCCACGGCAGCGAGGGCTACACGCCGCCCGCCGGGGAGGAGGTGGTCTGGTCCGGAAACCTGCGCACCACCGACTCCCGCTACAACGTGGTGGGGGTGGGGGACGCCATGGCGGAGGTGTTCAGCGCGGCGGGGATCTCCGTGCTCCACGACCGGACCCTCTACGACTACCCCTCCTACAACGAGGCCTATGACCGCTCCCTGGCGGCCATCCAGAGCTATCTTGCCCAGTATCCCTCCATCCGCTTCATCCTGGATGTCCACCGTGACGCCATTGAGGACGCCGACGGCAACCAGTACAAGGTAGTCTCCGCCGTGGAGGAGGGCACCGCTGCCCAGCTAACGCTGGTGGTGGGCAGCGACGGCGGCGGCCTCAGCCACCCCAACTGGAAGGAGAATCTGAAGCTGGCGGTAGCCCTGCAGGACACCATCCTCCAGCAGTATCCCACGCTGATGCGGCCGGTGCTGCTGCGCAACTCCCGCTACAACCAGCACGCCGCCACCGGGTCGCTGCTGGTGGAGGTGGGGGCCGCCGGAAACTCCCCGGACGAGGCAGAGCTGGCGGGGCGGCTCTTTGCCCAGAAGATGGTGGAGGTGCTGGAGGGCCGCAGCAAGTAGGGAAGCGGCCCGGCAGCGCCCGGCAAAAGCCTCCCGCCCTGTTTTCCACAGGGCGGGAGGCTTTCATGGTTTTGATAGAGGCAGGGAAAATCGCCGCCCGTCAGATAAACTGCCTGGGATCTTCCTCCAGTTTTTTCTGAAAGACGAGATAGTTGTCGCAGCGCACCGTTACTCCGTCGGAGCCCCGCTGCACATACATGGGAGTGTTCAGCAGCCCCAGGATGTTGTAGAACCCCCAGGCCTCATTGCAGACCACCTCTTCGCTGTTCTCCCGCCAGGTCCCTGTCCAGATGTCATAGGCGGTGTCCGTGCGCCGGGCAATGACCCCGAACCGGACGTCCACGCCGATGGTGTGGGTAGCTCTTTTCCCATTGGAGAGCTCCGTGCCGTCTTTCGGCCCGGCCAGGGTCCGGCTGAATTCGGTGGACGTGCCCCACCTGTCAGAATGGAGCAGTTCCTCAATGGGTTCCGGCAGGGAGATCCCGATGGTTTTTTTCACCGTTTCCTCCACGGTGGCCCCCACGGGCACTTCCTTCCATATGGTTCCCGTAATGGGGCCAAAGTCCGCCGCCGCCTCATACGCCGTCTTCTGCTGGGCGCCGGTGTTGTCCGGGGGAAGGTCAGCCTCCTGGTTTTTCCAGGCGATGGTGAGCTCCGTCACCAGGCGGGAAAGGCCCGCGAACCGGTCCGTACCGTACTGGTCTATGGCCGCCTGCTGCAAAAGGTCGTTGGTCTCCTCCGTAAACGCCGTGACGGTTACGCCGCAGGTCTCCGCGATGTATTGCAGCTCCTCCTCATACCGGGAAAAGATGTCCCGGGCGGTCTCAGGGGCCAGAAGGACATCCGGCGCCCGGCTCTCCAGGAGGCAGGCAGCCCCCAGGCAGCCCACCAGCACCGCCGCCAGCAAGAAGGCGGTAATCCGCTTCTTTTTCATTCCCAGCCAGGCCCCCTTTTTTGCTGTTTCTACCTGTATGGTAACCCATCCCGGCAAAAAAGGGAAGCCCATCTGTGCGGCAAGTCCGCAATCTGAAGTTGCGGGGCACTGTTTTAGCCTCCGGGACGCAAAAAACCACCCCGTCCTGCGGACGGGGTGGTTTCACATGCCATGAACTGCCTGATTAGTCGGTGACGTAGGGCAGCAGAGCGATCTGACGGGCACGCTTGATGGCCTCGGTCAGCTGACGCTGATGCATGGCGCAGGTGCCGGTGGTTCTGCGGGGCAGAATCTTGGAACGCTCGGAAACAAAGCGGCGCAGCTTGGCGGCGTCCTTGTAATCGATGGACTCGCACTTTTCCGCGCAGAACTGGCAGACCTTACGACGCTTGCCGCGCATGGGGCGAGCGGGTCTCGCTTCACGATCAAAAGCCATGAAATGGTTCCTCCTTTATCAAAATCAAAACGGCAGTTCGCCGTCTTCTTCGCCGATCTCGGCGAAGGCGGAGCGTCCGTCGGACACGGGGGCCGGGCCGCCCGCAGGAGCGGAGCGGTAGCCGCCGGAGGGCGCACCGTAGGCGGGGGCGCCGTAATCGCCGGCACCGTCCCGTTTGGAATCCCCGAAGTAGACGTTGTCCGCCACCACCTCGGCACTGCGGCGCTTGCCGCCGTCCTTGTCGGTCCAGTCGCGGATCTGCAGCCGCCCCTCCACCACGGCCATGCGGCCCTTGGTGAAGTATTTGCTGACGAACTCAGCAGTGGAGCGCCAGGCCACCACGTCGATGAAATCCGTCTCCTTTTCGCCGCTCTGGGACTTGAAGTCCCGGTCCACGGCCAGGGAGAAGGACGTGACGGCGGTGCCGCTTCCGGTGCGGCGCAGCTCGGGATCCCGGGTCAGACGACCCATAATGATGATTTTGTTGAGCATCTCCTCAACGCCCCCCTTATTCGCCCTTGCAGACGATGAGAGAACGCATGATGCCGTCCGCAATGCGCAGCTTGCGGTCCAGCTCACGGGGGAACTCGGGCGCGCTGGTGAAGCTCATGAGAACGTAATAGCCTTCGTTCTTGTAGTTGATGGGATAGGCCAGCTTGCGGCTGCCCCACTCTTCAACCTCCACAGCGGAACCATTCTGCTCAGCCAGGGTCTTGAAGTTGTTCACCAGAGCGGCGATACCCTCCTCACCCTGTGCAGGGTCGATGATATACACGACCTCGTAATTGGCAGAAACCTTTGCCATGTTTGCACCTCCTTTTGGACAAATGGCCCTCATATTGCATGAGAGCAAGGATATGCCCGCAGACTGCGAGCCTTATTATTATATAGGATGGAGCGCAAATGTCAAGGAAAAAATCCATGATTTTTCAAAAAATCCTCCTGTTTTTCCCGCTTGTGTGGTATGATGGTGGCCGAAGGAGGGATGGCCATGGAATTTTCCCCGGGGATCATTGCATTCATCTTTGCGGTGCAGCTGATCTCCTACACCATCAAGGGTCTCATCGGCTTTGGAAATCCCCTGATCTCCGGGCCCCTTTTGTCCATGCGGCTGGACAACGTCCTCATCACCCCGGGGACGCTGCTGCTGGACTGTCCGGTGAACGCCTGGATCACCTGGAAAAACCGCCGCAGCTTCCAGTGGCGGAGGATCGCGGCGCTGCTGGGGGCCAATCTCCTGGGGGTCATTCCCGGGACGCTGCTGCTGCAATACTCCATGCCCTGGGTCCTCAAGACCTGCCTGGGCGTGGTGGTGGTAGCCCTGGGCGTGGAGATGGCCACCCGCGGCAAGACCGGCGGCTCCAAAAAGAAGGACCGGCGGGGACTCATGCTGGCGGTGTCCTTCTTCTCGGGCATGTGCGCGGGGCTCTTCGGCATCAACATGTTTATCGTGGCCTATCTGGAGCGGGCCTCCTCCAACTATGAAGAATTCAAGGGCAGCATGTGCTGTTTGTTCTTCGGGGAGAACGCCTTCCGGCTGCTGGTGTATCTGGCGGAGGGCATCTACACCCGGGAGGTGCTGCTCTTCAGCCTCTGCAGCCTGCCGGCGGCCATTGCGGCCATGGTCATCAGTGCCCTGGTGACCCGGCGGCTGGACGGCCAGCGGCTGCGGCCGGCGGCCATCGTCCTCTTTATCCTGGGGGGCGTCAGCATCATCGTCAAATCCCTGCCTATTTTCTGAGTTTCACATTTTACAAATCAGGAGGAGTTTTTCATGAAAGAACACTATCAGGGCCCTGCCCACATCGCCATCCACACCCCCGACCTGGATGCAAGCATCGCCTTTTATGAGAAGATCGGCGGCGCCCTCCGCCAGAAGGACGCCCTGCCCACCCCCGCAGGGGACAAGGGCCTGGCCCTGGTGGAGTTCGGCGGCTTCGTGCTGGAGCTGATCCAGTCTCCCACCCCCGCCCCGCTGACGGAGGGCAATATCCCCCACTTCGCCGTGTATGTGGACGACGTGGACGCCGCCGCCGCGGAATTGAAGGCCCTGGGGGTGGACACCTTCACCACGCCGGAAAAGGTGGTGCTGCCCACCCTCTTCGGCGGACTGGAAAACCGGTTTTTCACCGGCCCCTCCGGCGAGCAGATCGAGCTGATGAAAATGCTTTAATCAAAAAGCGGCCGCAAAAAAGAGACGCCTGACGGCGTCTCTTTTTTGCGGCAATCTTACCGGAAAAGCTTCCGGCCCAGCCAGATGAAGAGGCAGGCTCCCACCACGCTCACCAGGAGGTTGGCGAAAAAGCCGTAGGCGTAGAAGCCCAGCAATCCGAAAACAAAGCTGCCCACAAAGGAGCCCACGATGCCCACCACGATGTTGCGCAGCAATCCGCCGTCGGTGTTCATCACCTTTCCGGCGATCCAGCCCACCAGGGCGCCCATGATCAGGGTCCCTAACAGTCGAAACATAAACAAAAATCCTTTCTTTTCTCCGTCCCCGGGAGGGCCGTGCCTTTCCCGGGAAAACCGGCTCAATCCTTGATGTAGGCCCGCACCCGGTACTCGGCCCCCACGTCCTCCTCGCAGATCTTCCGGCAGGCTTCGATCTCCTCCGGGGAGATGGTATCCACCACCGTCATCATCACATGAGGAACGAACTGCCGCACCCGGCGGGTGAAGTCCAGCATAGCCTCATAGGCCCCGGGGAACTGGGGATGGCACAATGCCTCATACTTTTCCGCCGTGTCGGTATTCAGGGAGACGGACACCATGTCGAACCGCCCGGCAAACTCCGGCGTGATGTCCCGGCCGTTGATAAGGGAGCCGGTGCCGTTGGTGTCCATGCGGGTAAAGATCTGCTCTCCCTTTTCCTTCATCCGGTCAATGACCCAGCAGATGTCGTCAAAGCGGTAGGTGGGCTCCCCGAAGCCCACGAACACCAGCTGGCGGTACTTAGATAAATCGTGGCTCTCGATGGAGGAGAGCAGTTCCTCACGGCTAGGCTCCCGCTTGAGCCACAGGTTGTGGGTATAGATGCTGCCGCCGGAGCTTTGATTGTGCCGCAGGCAGAAATCGCAGTTGAAGTCACAGCGGTTGGTGGGGTTCACATAGAGGTTGTCCCCGTATTCATAGGTAATGGTAAAGCCTTTTTCCATGGTATCCGCTTCCTTTTAAGATTCCGGCACACTGTCCAAATGAATCTCCGAGAGGGTAAAGCCGCCGTCCTGATAGGAGACGGAAGCAGAGAGATCCGCTGCGTACCAGTAATATGGAATATCCTCCCCTTCCAGCATCACGGCCCCCTGGAACCGGAGGCTTCCGCCGGGCTCCTTCTCATGGGGCCACGCGGAGAAGGAGGCCTGAGAACCGGTGGTGAGGCCCTGGACGGCACCGGGGGCAATGTTTTCCGCCGCCAGCACATCCGTGAGATCCACCAGCTCCCGCCCCAGCACCGCATACGTCCTGTCCTCCGCCGTCACCACGGACAGCTGCCCGGAGAGCGCGTCCCGCCACAGGGTCTCCGGGAAGCAGTGATCGGTGAGGGTGCCGTCCTGATTTTTCTCCACAATGTGGAGTTCCTCGATAGAAACCCCTGTCCCGCTGCCCAGGAGGTTGATGAGCACCACTTCCTCCTGACCGTCGCCGTCCGCGTCCCAGCACTGGAGCCGGGGCTCCACCACCTGGGGACCGCCGAAGGACCAGTCAAACTCCGCCAGAGCGTCCCCCCAGCGGAGCAGGGCTGTGCTGCCGGAATACTTTGTCACACCGTACAGTGCCACCTCCTGATCCGGCAGCTGGGAGAGCAGGCCCACGGGATCCAGATTCCAGCGGCTGTTTCCCATCCAGTCCCGCAGGCCCACCACCTGAGTGGGCAGCTGGTAATCCTCCTCCGGTGTCCGCCCCTCCGTCACCACGGCGGGGGCGGAGAGGGGCTCCAACGGCTCCGTCTCCGGCAGGCCGGATGCGCCGGAGGCCCCGCAGCCGGTGAGCATCAGTGCCGCCAGCAGGGGACACAGTCTTGTTTTCATACCGGTCCCCCAATTCCAAAGAGCCGTTTTCCGTTGGCAAAGGTGATGTCCGTCATCTCCTCGGTTGTGACGCCCTTCCACTCCGCCAGCTTTTCCAAGACATAGGGGAGGTAGCGGCTGTCGTTGCGCTTGCCCCGGAAGGGTACCGGGGTCATGTAGGGGCTGTCCGTCTCCACCAGGATGCGGTCCAGGGGGGTCATGGCCGCCACCTCCGGCGCCCGCTTGGCATTTTTATAGGTAATGGGCCCGTCAAAGCCCAGGTACCAGCCCCGCTTGAGAAGCTCCGCGGCCATCTCCGGGCTGCCGGAAAAGCAGTGGAACACCCCCCGGAGGCCCGGATACTCTTTCACGATGGCCAGGGAATCCCCATGGGCCTCCCGGTCGTGGATGATGACGGGCATGTCCAGCTCCAGCGCCAGCTCCAGCTGCCGCCGGAACACCTGCTGCTGGAATTCCCGGGGCGGGTTCTCCGCCCAGTAGTAGTCCAGGCCGATCTCCCCGATGGCCACCGCCTTGTCATGGCGGCACAGCTGCCGGAGGGCATCCAGATCCGCGTCGGTATACCCGGCGCAGTCCTCCGGGTGGATGCCCACGGCGGCGTAAACGTGGGGGAACTGCTCCGCCAGGGCCAGGGCGGCCCGGGAGGTGGGCAGGTCGCACCCGGGATCCACCACCAGGGCGACCCCTGCTTCCGGCAGGGCAGCGAGCACCGCCTCCCGGTCAGGGTTGAAGGCGGAGGAATCATAGTGGGCGTGGGTATCAAAAATAGGCATGGAGCACCTCACGTACAGGGGACGGCAGCCGTCCCGGGATAAACAAAAAAGGACACCCCGAGGGATGTCCTTTCGGTTCGACCATCAGCCGATCTTGTTGAGCTTCAGGGTCATGGCGCTCTTTCTGTGAGCAGCCGTGTTCTTGTGCAGAACGCCCTTGGCAACCGCCTGATCGACTTTCTTCACTGCAACCTTGTAAGCGCCATCGGCCTCGGTGCGATTGCCTTCTGCGGCAGCCGCCTCGAACTTCTTGATGGCGGTCTTCACCTCGGACTTCGTGGCCTTGTTGCGGGCATTGCGCACCTCAGCGATCAGCACGCGCTTCTTGGCAGACTTGATATTCGGCAAACCAAACACCTCCTTAGGCAAAATCACCCGGCGGACAGATTTTCCACCGTGCAGAATGATATTTTAGCAGGGAAGTTTCCGAAAAGCAAGACTTTTTTTATAATTTCTGTTCTTTTTTTTGAATATTGTGTGAGTTGGCGCAAAACCTAGGAGCAAAACCACAAGATTTTGTGTCTGGGAGGCAGCGGCATTGTTGACAAAACGCACAGACCTGGCCCTGGAGGCCCGGGAATTGTGGCAGGAATCCGCCCAGCGGACCACCCGCCTGTCCGGAGTCAAGGCCACGAAAACGAAACGGGAGGGCTATCCCATCACCCGGGTGGACATTCTGGACGAGCGGGGAGAGGAGGCTCTGGGCAAGCCTCAGGGGAGCTACCTCACCATCGACCTGACCGCCTACTGGAAGCGGAAGGAGGACTATTTCGACCGGGCCGTCCGGGCGGTGGGCAGCCACTTGAAGGATCTGTCGTTGCCGGACGGGCCGGCGTTGGTGGTGGGCCTGGGAAACCGGGCCATGACCCCCGACGCCGTGGGCCCCCTGACCCTGGAGAGCGTGCTGGTGACCCGGCACCTCCTTGCCGCCATGCCCCGGCAGTTTGCGGGCTTTCGGCCGGTGGCGGCCTTCGGCACCGGGGTGCTGGGCTCCACCGGAGTGGAGTCCGCCGAGGCGGTGCGGGGGCTGGTGGAGGAGGTGCACCCCGCCTTCGTCATCGCCGTGGACGCCCTGGCCTCCCGGCGGACGGGCCGGGTGTGCGCCACGGTGCAGCTCTCGGACACCGGCATCGTCCCGGGATCCGGAGTGGGCAACCACCGCTCGGCATTGAACCGGGAGACGCTGGGCGTGCCGGTGTACGCCCTGGGGGTGCCCACGGTGGTGGACGCCGTGACATTGGCGGCAGACCTGCTGGAAGAGGCGGGGGAGGATTCCCTGGGCGAGGAGCGGCTGCGGGGGGAGCGGGAGCAGTTTATGGTGACCCCCCGGGACATCGACCAGCAGGTGCGGGAGCTTTCCAAGGTGCTGGGCTACGGCATCAACTGGGCCCTGCAGGACCTAGAGATTGCGGAGATGACGGCCCTGCTGGGCTAGGCGCGAAAACTTCACAGAGATTTGACCCGGAGGCGGTGGCGCTTCTGGGCGGGGCGGGGGTACCATAGGCTCGGCGGACCATCAAAATTTTGAACCTGCCGGGGGAATGCTATGAAAAAGACCTATGTACTGGACACCAATATCCTCATTCAGGCCCCTTACGCCCTGCACTGCTTTCAGGAAAACCAGGTGGTGATCCCCCTGGCGGTGGTGGAGGAGCTGGACGGCCTCAAGCGGGCGGAGGGTGAGCGGGGCCGCAGCGCCCGGGCGGCCATCCGGGCCCTGGAGGAGCTGCGCTGCGGGGGCGACCTCCTCTCCGGCGTCCCGCTGCCGGGAGGCGGCACCGTCCGGATAGAGCAGAACTTCATCCACGTGACGCTGCCGCCGGACCTGCCGGAAGACCAGATGGACAACCGCATCCTCATGGTGTGCAAGGGCCTGCGGGAGGCCGGGGCGGACCAGGTGATCCTGGTGACCAAGGACCTTCTGCTGCGGGTGAAGGCCCAGATCCTGGGGATCCCGGCGGAGGACTTCACCACCGAACAGATCAGCGCCGACGACGCCGCCTATACCGGGCGCCAGACGGTGTACCTCCCCGAGGAGCTGGCCAAGGAATTCAAAAAAAGCGGCGTGGACGCCTCCGCCGTCTACATCGCGGACGAAAATGGGGAGCGGCGCTGCCCGGCTCTCACGGAAAATGAGTTTCTGGTGCTGAAGCTGGACCAGTCCACCCGCAAGACCCTGCTGGGCCGGGTGGAGGAGGGACGGGTGGTACCCCTGGCCTACAAGAAGAGCAAGCCCTACGGGGTGAGCCCCCGGAACGTGGGCCAGTATTTCCTCCAGGAGGCCCTGATGACCGGGGCGGACAAGGCGCCGCTGGTGATCGTCCAGGGCATGGCGGGCACCGCCAAGACCTTCTACGCCCTGGCGGTGGGGCTGGAGAAGGTGTACAACAACCCCAACGGGGAGTACCGGCGCATCATCGTCAGCCGTCCCAACGCCCAGTTCGACGACGACATCGGCTTCCTGCCCGGAGACGAGCAGGAGAAGATCGCCCCCCTGATGCGGCCCATCGTGGACAATCTGGAGCAGCTGCTGGACGCCGACGAGGACCGCTATGAGGACGAGGGCGCCCTCAGCGACCGGGTGTCGGAGGTGTTCCAGCGGGGCGTCATCCAGGCGGAGGCCATGAACTTCATCCGGGGCCGTTCCATCGTCAAGACCTACCTCATCATCGACGAGGCCCAGAACATGACCCCCAACCAGGTGAAGGGCATCATCACCCGGGCAGGCCAGGACACCAAGATCATTTTGTTGGGCGATCCCCGGCAGATCGACCGGCCCTTTCTGGATGAGCGCACCAACGGCCTGAGCTACGCCGCCAAGTGCATGAAGGGCAGCCCCCTTTGCTGGCAGCTGACCCTCTCGGCGGAGGAGTGCGAGCGCTCCGCCCTGGCCATGGACGCCGTGCAGCGGCTGTGAGACCCATTACATCAAAACCGCGCCGTCAGTGAGACGGCGCGGTTTTCTGCTTTTTCAGCTCCAGAACTCCGGGAAGAGGAGTTCGCTGCCCACCTTGACGGTCAGCAGGATCAGCACGATGATGACGGTGGGCCGGACGATGCGGCTGCCGTTCTTGATGGCAAGGCCCGCTCCCAGGTAGTGGCCCAATACCGAGGCAATGGCGGCAATGAGGCCCACCGCGATATACACGGTGCCCGCCGTCAGGGCGGTGCAGAGGCTGCCGATGTTGGAGGCCAGATTGATGACCTTCACGCCTCCGGCAGCGTGGCGGGTGTCCATCTTCCCCAGGCGGATGAAGATCAGCATCAAAAAGGTGCCGGTACCGGGGCCGTAATAGCCGTCGTAGGCGCCGATCACCAACGAGGCCGCCCACACCACCGCCGCCCGGCGGCGGAAGTCCATGGGCGTGGGCTCATCGGGCCAGTTATGGTTGCGCAGCGTCACCACCGCCACCACCGGCAGCACCACCAGCAGCAGATACTTCAGCACCACATCCGGTGTGTGCAGCTGCAGCCAGGTGCCTCCCACGGAGCCCAGCAGGGAAAAGACCGCCGCCGGGGCGAAGAGCCGCCAGTCCACATACCCCTGCCGGATAAAGCGGCCGGTGGAGAACACCGTGCCGATGGCGGAAGAGAGCTTGTTGGTGCCCAGGGCGAAGTGGGTGGGCAGGCCCGTAAAGGCGATGAGGTAGGTGGGCACGGAGATGATGCCGCCGCCTCCGGCGATGGCATCCATAAAGGAGGCCAGAAACACGCCCACGCAGATCAGCAGCACCACCCAAAGGGGAAACCCGTTCACAGTGATATCCGTGAACAGGGAGAATATACCATTCATATAGGACCTCCCGGAATCGGCCGGAGCCTCTCCGGCAAAAATTGACAGCCCCCATTGTACTCTATCCCGCCGGGGAAATCAACCGCCCGGGAAAACAGGGCACGGACGCGCCGCGCGTCCGTGCCCTGTTGGGTTCTCTTTCCGGTTATGCGTTGGAGGCGGCGGCTCCCCGCTCCTCCTCCTGAACCCGGCGGAAGGCCTGGTCGAAGGTGCCCTCCAGCGTCAGGTGCAGATAGTGCAGCAGCGTCTCCTCCGGCACGTCCATGCCCCGCTGGAGCCACTGCATCACCAGGCCGCTGAGGGCCTCCATGTAAAAGTCCGTCAAAAAGTCCAGGTATCCCTCCGGCACCTGCCGCTCCCCCTTGATCTCCAGCAGGTAGGCGCGCATGAGATACGCCGCCTCCTCATGGAACATCCGCCGCAGGGACTCCTGCCCCAGGGAGTTGATGGCGCTGCGGCACACGGCGGCATTGTCCCGTACGTACCGCAGGAAAAGCCGGATGCCGTCCTCCCAGGTCAGACAGCTGTCGCTCTGGTGGATCAGGGACAGCGCCTCCTGCCGGAACGTCCAGGAGAGCAGGTCGTAGATATCCTGGAAGTGATAATAAAAGGTATAGCGGTTGATGCCGCAGTCGTCGGCGATCTCCTGAATGGTGATCTTGTGGAGGGGCTTGCGGGCCATCAGCTTTTTCAGTGAGGCGGCCATCTGCTCCTTGCGCCGCCGGGAGAGTTCTTCCTGTTTCATATCCTCGCCTCCGTCGTTGATTCCATGATACCACGCCCGGTTGGGAAAAACATTAGACAGATGACGGGTGTTTGTCAAAGAGGGCGCCGTACCACAATATTCGACATCTGTGTAAAACCCAACATATGATAGGATCTGTGGGTGGGATTCTGTGCAGGGGGAGCATATCATGTGGCCGTAAGAACGAAACCACAGGAGGCGGCATCATGGAACGCAGCGTCTATGAAATCCGGCTCCAGACCCCCATGGGCGCCAAGCGGGGCCTGGCAGCCATCGCCCGGGAGGCCGGGCGCATCACAGCGGAGCTGGAGCTGTTCGGCCGGCGGCACCGGTTCACCGGCAGCGGCGAGTGCCTGGAGGGCATGCTGCACACTGCCCTGGGCAGCGTGCCCTGCGTCCTCCAGGGCCGCTTTTCCCCGGAGGGGGTGGATGCGGTGCTCCGGACAGAGGAGCGCAGCTTCCCCCTGACGGGCATACCCGCCTGGGACGGCCGGGATCTCAAGTGAGCAAGGAGTACATCGCCATGGAGCAAAACAAGCAAAAACCCAGCTTTTTCGTGCGCCTGGCCACGGTGATCGTGGATAAGCGGAACCTGTTTTTCCTCATCTACGTGGTGGGCATCATTTTCAGCCTCTTTTCCAGCGGCTGGGTGCAGGTGAACAACGACATCACCGACTACCTGCCGGAGGAGACGGAAACCCGTCAGGGCCTCGGGCTCATGGAGGAGCAGTTCACCACCCTGGGCACCGCCCGGGTGATGGTCTCCAACATCACCTACGACCAGGCGGAGGGCCTTGCGGAGCGGCTGCGGAACATCCAGGGGGTCACCACCGTGGATTTCGGCGACAGCGCCGACCCGGAGAGCCGGGAGAAGCACTTCCGCGCCTCCTCCGCCCTCTTTGACGTGACCTTTTCCGGCGAGGCAACAGACCCTGTGAGCCTTGCCGCCATGGACGCCGTCCGGGAGGCCCTGACGGGCTACGACGTGTCCATCGCCTCGGAGGTGGGGCAGGACGAGTCCGCCACCCTGGCCGCGGAGATGCGCACCATTCTGGTGATCGCCGCCGTCATCATCGTGACGGTGCTGCTGCTGACCTCCCGCACCTACGGGGAGATCCCGGTGCTGCTGCTGACCTTCGTGGCGGCGGCCATCCTCAACAAGGGCACCAACTTCCTGTGCGGGGAGATCTCTTTCGTCTCCGACTCCATCGCCGTGGTGCTGCAGCTGGCCCTGGCCATCGACTACGCCATCATCCTCTGCCACCGTTTCAGCGAGGAGCGGGCGCGCTCCGGGGCCCGGGAGGCCTGCATCCTGGCACTGAGCAAGTCCATTCCGGAGATCTCCTCCAGCTGCCTGACCACCCTGGCGGGCCTCATCGCCATGATGTTCATGCAGTTTCGCATCGGCCTGGACCTGGGCATCGTACTGGTGAAGGCCATCCTCTTCAGCATCCTCTCGGTGTTCACCCTGATGCCGGGGCTGCTGATGGTCTTCAGCCGCCTCATCGAAAAGACCGCCCACCGCAGCTTTATCCCCAAAATCACCCCCCTGGGGCGGCTGGTTACCCGGCTGAAATTCGTGGTGCCGCCGGTGTTCGCTCTGGTGCTGGTGGGGGCCTTTTTCCTCTCCAACCAGTGCCCCTACGCCTACGGCTACACGCTGCTGGAGACCAAGACCCAGAGTGAGGCCTCCGCAGCAGAAAAACGGGTCAACGATACCTTCGGCACCCAGAACGTGCTGGCAGTGGTGGTCCCCGCCGGGGATTACGACCGGGAGGGCCGCCTGCTGGACGCCCTGTCGGCCCTGCCCCAGGTGGACTACGCCCTGGGCCTTGCCAATGTGGAGGTGAAGGACGGCTACGTACTGACGGACCAGCTGACCCCCCGGCAGTTCGCGGAGCTGACGGACCTGGATATCGAGGCGGGGCGGCTGCTTTATACCGCCTACGCCGCCGACCACCAGGAGTACGGCCGTCTCCTCAACAACATCGACAACTACGGCGTGCCCCTCATCGACATGTTCCTCTTCCTCTATGACCGGGTGCAGGAGGGGTATGTGACCCTGGACGACGATCTCATGGGGGAGCTGGAGGATCTCCACCAGCAGATCACCGACGCCCAGGCCCAGCTCCAGGGGCCGGACTACACCCGGCTGCTGGTGAATCTGGATCTGCCGGAGGAGGGGGAGGAGACCTTCGCTTTCCTGGACGACCTCCACACCCTGGTGGGCCGGTACTACGCCCCCGGCAGCTTCTACCTGGTGGGCAACTCCACCAGCGACTACGACCTGGCCTCCTCCTTCAGCCACGACAACATCCTCATCAGCGTCCTCTCGGCGCTGTTCGTGGTGATCGTACTGCTCTTTACCTTCCAGTCGGTGGGCATGCCCATTCTGCTGATCCTGGTGATCCAGGGGAGCGTATGGATCAACTTCGCCTTCCCTACCCTGGAAAAGAGCCCCATCTTCTTCCTCAGCTACCTGATCGTCAGCTCCATCCAGATGGGCGCCAACATCGACTACGCCATCGTCATATCCTCCCGGTACCAGGAGCTCAAGGCCACCATGGCTCCCCGGGAGGCCATGATCGAAACGCTGAACCTGGCGTTCCCCACGGTGTTCACCTCCGGTACCATCCTGGCCTCTGCCGGAACCCTCATCGGCCAGCTGACCTCCGACCCGGCCATCTACGGCGTGGGCCTGTGCATCGGGCGGGGCACCATTATCTCCATGTTCCTGGTGATGTGCGTGCTGCCGGAGATCTTGCTGCTGGGAGACGTCATCATCGAAAAGACCGCATTCAACATCAAGTACCCGGCGCTGATCCAGACCACCAGCGCCGCCGGACGGGTCCATCTGGACGGCCGGGTCCGGGGCACCATCTCCGGGCGCATCGACGCGGAGGTCCACGGCGTGGTGGAGGGGGATGTCACCGCCGTGGTGTCCGTCCGGCAGTCCAATCCCATCCGGCAAGAGCAGGAGGCAGAACATGAAGAAGAATCCTAAACACTCCATCCCCGCCCGGCTGACGGCGGCGGTGCTGGCCGCAGTGCTGGCCCTGGCCGCGGCGGCCCCCGCCCTGGCTGCGGAGCCGGACGTCATCCATATCCGCACTGCCGGGGACCTGACCCGGCTGGCACAGCAGTGCGCCCTGGACACCTGGTCCCAGGGCAAGACCGTGGTGCTGGAGGCAGACCTGACCCTGGACGCAAACTTTGCCCCGATCCCCACCTTCGGCGGCATCTTTGATGGAGGCGGCCACACCCTCTCCGGCCTGCGGGCGGCGGAGGGGCTCTCCTCCCAGGGTCTCTTCCGCTACATCCAGGAGGGCGGCGTGGTGAAAAACCTCACCGTCCAGGGGGATGTCACCGCCCGGAACGGGGAGACCTGCCTGGGGGGCATCGCCGGCACCAACGCCGGCGCCATTGTGGACTGCACCTTTTCCGGCGCCGTCTCCGCCCGGGAGCATGCAGGCGGCATCGCCGGCTTCAACGATACCACCGGCTCCATCTACCTCTGCACCGCAGAGGGTTCCCTGACCGGAGAGCGCTTCACCGGCGGCATCACCGGCGAAAACGCCGGCACCGTCACCAGCTGCGTCAACCGCGCATCGGTGAACACCGCCGCCTACGACCCCCAGGTGAGCCTGGAGGACTCCTTGAACGTCCCCGGAGGGCTGGAGTCCCTGGATCTGCGGGACACAGTGGCGGATGAGGCCACGGAGCTGCTGGACACCACCACCGATACCGGCGGCATCGCAGGCTGCTCCACCGGCATCCTGCGGGGGTGCCGCAACGAGGGGGACGTCGGCTACCCCCACGTGGGCTACAACGTGGGGGGCATCGCCGGGCGCTCCTCGGGATACCTCACCGGCTGCACCAACACAGGCACCGTCCTGGGCCGCAAGGACGTAGGCGGGGTGGTGGGGCAGATGGCCCCCAACATCCTGCTGATCTTCTCCCAGGACACCATCGGCCAGCTGGACACCGCCCTGGACAGCCTGGACACCGCCATCCTGCGGACGTTGGACGACGCCCAGGCAAGCAGCCGGGAGATCTCCGGCCAGCTGGAGGGCCTCTCCGGCTACACGGACACCGCCGCAGACGCCGCGTCGGATCTGCTGGATCTCACCGCAAACTGGGGAGACGACAGCCTCCAGCAGGTCAACGACCTGGCGGAGGCCACCGCCGATGCCCTGGACTCCCTGGCGGATCTCACCGCCGGATGGGAGGATATGCTCGATGACATCTCCAGGGCCCTGAAGCTGCTGCGCTCCGGGGCGGACAGTCTCTCCGGCCCCCAGGCGGCCGCCCTGCGGGAGGCCCTGACGCAGCTGGAACAGGCCCAGTCCCAGGGGAAAACCGCCCTCTCCCAGCTGCGGGGGGCTCTGAAGACGCTGGGCAGCGCCCTGGTGGCCCGGGATCCCGCCGCGCTGTCGGCAGCCCTGGAGCAGTTGGATGATGCCCGGGCAGACCTGACAGCATCTTTGAACCTGGCCAAAACCGCCCTGGAAAATCTGGCCCAGGCCACGGACCGTGACGACACCCGGCAATCCCTGGAGGATCTGGCCGCTGGACTGGGCAGCGCCGCCGGAGCGGCGGGAGAGGGGCTGAACGCTCTGCGGGGTGCCCTTACCTCCCTGACTCTGGATCCGGATACGGTGCACGCCGCTTTCCAACAGGCGGCCCAGGCCGCCGGGACGCTGGGCAGCGCCGCCGACACTCTGGCAAAAGGCGCCGCTGATCTGGCCAAGGCCCTTACCGGCCACGACTTTTCCGACGCCGCCGGAGATCTGAGCAAAGCTCTGGATCTGCTGGGAGACACCGCAAAGGGGCTGTCCGGGGACGCCGGGACGCTGCGCCGGATCCTCTCGGACCTGGCGGAGGGCGGAAGCATCTCCTTTGAGACCCCGGGGGCTCAATACCAGGCCCTGGGGGACACCCTTCACGGGGCCGTCTCCGGCATGGGAGAACAGCTGGATCTGCTGCGCCAGAACGCCTCCGGCGCCGCCGACACCCTGA
Source organism: Dysosmobacter sp. (assembly GCF_052306735.1). NCBI lineage: Bacteria > Bacillati > Bacillota > Clostridia > Eubacteriales > Oscillospiraceae > Dysosmobacter > Dysosmobacter sp. The sequence goes on from NZ_DAWBAJ010000020.1 coordinate 32,237, forward strand.
CGGAGGATCTGCGGGATCTGGAATCCCGCTTCCGCACGGTGACGGATCTGCTGCTCTCCGCCCTCACCGACAGCCGCACGCCGGATGTGACGGGGCTGTGGGAGGACGTATCCGAGGAGGAGATCCAGTCCACCACCCTGGGCAAGGCCCAGGCGTGCCGCAACCACGGCACCGTGGAGGGAGACCTCTGCGTGGGAGGTATCGCCGGCTCCATGGCGGTGGAATACGACCTGGACCCGGAGGACGACGTCACCCGGGTGGGGACGGAATCCCTCCAGTTCCGCTATGAGACCCGGGCGGTGCTGCAAAACTGTGTCAACGACGGTGCCGTCACCGCCAAAAAGGACGATGTGGGCGGCGTGGTGGGCCGCATGGACCTGGGATACGTGCTGGGGTGCGAGAACTACGGGGCCGTGGAGAGCACCGACGGGGAATATGTGGGGGGCATTGCCGGCTCCTCCGCCTCCGTCATCCGGGACTGCTGGGCCAAGTGTACCCTCACCGGAAAGAGCAGCACCGGCGGCATCGCCGGCTCCGCCTATCGGCTCTACGACTGCACCGCCCTGGTATCCGCCCAGGCGGAGGGCGGCTGCGTAGGCGCCGTGGCTGGTGAGCAGGCGGAGGGCGGCGTCCTCTCCGGCAACCGCTATGTGCCCCATGGGAACCTGGCCGCCGTGGACGGCGTCAGCTATGCCGGGGCGGCGGAACCGGTGGACTATCCCACCCTGGCCCGGGAAAACCTGCCGGAGGGATTCCGTACGTTCACCGTCTCCTATGTGGCGGAGGGGGAGACCGTCCAGCGCCGCACCTATTCCTACGGCGCGGATCTGACCGCCGAGCCGGTGCCCCCCGTGCCGGAAAAAGAGGGGTGCTTCGGCGCCTGGGAGGAGCTGGGGGAGGAGACCATCACCTTTGACCACATCCTCCAGGCGGTGTATACCCCCTATGTCACCACCCTGGCCAGCACCGCCCGCCGGGACGAGGCCCGGTCGGTGTTCCTGGCGGAGGGGGATTTCGGCCCCGATGCCAGCCTGACGGCCCGGCAGGAGGAGACCGGCAGCAGCGCCGAGCGCTGGTCCGTTGCCCTGGAGGGCACGGACGCAATGCCCACGCTGATCCGCTTCACGCCGCCGGAGGACTGGGAGAACGTATCCTTGCAGATCGTCACGGAGTCCGGTACCCGGACCGTGGATTGGCAGCAGGAGGGCAGCTGCTGCGTCTTTTCCCCGGAGGCCGCCTCCTTTACCCTGCTGGCCACCCAGCGGGCAGGAGTGCCCTGGGTGCTGCTGGCGGCGCTGGCCGCCGCGGCTCTGGCAGCCGGAGCCGTTGCGCTGGTGCGGCGGAAGCGGAAGGGAAAACCGGTGCCAACCGCGCCGGCAGATTGCGCATAACAGCTGCCGTCATTACAGAAAAGACCGGAAGCGGCGCCGTACCGCTTCCGGTCCTTTGCAGCTGCGGGCCGCAAAAAAGAGATCCTGCCTCCAGGGCAGGATCTCTTTTCATCTGAACTGTGCCGTGAAAGCGGAGGTCATCAGGCCTCCAGGTTGACGCCGGTCTCCCGGGCAAAGACATGGGCCACTTTGCCGTCGAAGGTAAAGGAAACGGGGCTTCCGATGGAGAAGTCGGCGCCGTTCTTCAGGTCCATGGTCTGGACAATGATGATCATGTCCCGGCCGCAGGCGCTGATGTGCAGATGCACGGCGCTGCCCATCATCTCGCTGACGTCCACGGTGCCCTTCACCATCTTGTCGGGGTCCCCCTCCAGGGTGATGTGCTCCGGCCGGACGCCCAGGGTGATAGCCTGGGGCTCCACGCCCTTCTTGGAAAGGCGCTCCTGCTTATCCTCGGAGAGCACCACGTGGGCGTTCTCCAGATCCACGGCGTATTTGCCGTCGGCGTCCTTCACCAGCTGGGCGTCGTAGAAGTTCATCTGGGGCATGCCGATAAAGCCCGCCACAAAGAGATTGGCCGGGTGGTCGAAGAGCTCCTGGGGGGTGCCGATCTGCTGGATGACGCCGTCCTTCATGATGACGATGCGGTCGCCCAGGGTCATGGCCTCCGTCTGGTCGTGGGTGACGTAGACGAAGGTGGTATCGATGCGGGCGCGGAGCTTGATGAGCTCGGCGCGCATCTGGTTGCGCAGCTTGGCGTCCAGGTTGGACAGGGGCTCGTCCATCAGCAGCACCTTCGGCTCCCGGACAATGGCACGGCCGATAGCCACACGCTGGCGCTGGCCGCCGGAGAGGGCCTTGGGCTTGCGGTCCAGGTACTCGGTGATGCCCAGGATCTCCGCCGCCTGATCCACCCGGGTCTTGATCTGATCCTTGGGGTACTTCCGCAGCTTCAGGGGGAACTCCATGTTCTCCCGCACGGTCATGTGGGGATACAGGGCGTAGTTCTGGAACACCATGGCGATGTCACGATCCTTGGAGGCCACGTCGTTCATGAGCTTGCCGTCGATGTACAGCTCGCCGCCGCTGATCTCCTCCAGTCCGGCGATCATCCGCAGCGTGGTGGACTTGCCGCAGCCGGAGGGGCCCACCAGCACGATAAACTCCTTGTCCTTGATCTCCAGGTTGAAGTCCTGCACCGCCAGAACGCCCTCGTCGGTGATCTGGAGATTGGTCTTCTTCTCCTGCTCGCCCTTCTTCTTTTTCTTGGGCTCACTGTGGGGATAGACTTTCTTGATGTTTTTCAGGATCACTTCTGCCATAGCATTGAGGCTCCGGGCCCAGTGCATCCGCATGCTGGTCCCTCACGGCCGGCCGCTCTGGGCCGCGCCGCCTTACGGCAGGTCTCCACACTGCCGCACCGCGAGCCGGGCGGGTATTTTTCCTCCTTTTTTTGATCCGGAGCGGGCAGAAAGTGGAGTGCCCGGGCCGGATGGGAATTGGGGAAGGGCGCCCTGGGGCGCCTGCGCTCAATAGAATTCCTTGATGTAGTTCAGCACATCCTGGCGGCTGCCCTGGAAGGGGCCGGGGGTCTCCATTTTCAAGGAGACCAGAGCCGTGCAGTACAGCAGGGCCTCTTTGATATCGGCCCGCTGGCGCTCGGTGATGTAGCCGGCAAAGGTGGTGTCCCCCCGGCCGGTGCGGCCGGAGAGGTTCCGGGCCTTGATGGGGCAGGTGTAGATCTCCTTGCCGTCATAGGCCAGCACCTCGGTGTTGTGGGTGATGAGGACCTCCTTGGCCCCCCAGCTGTGCAGGAGCTTGGCGGCCTCCGCCCGGTCCGTGAGACCCGTCAGGATCTCCGCCTCGGCGGCGTCGGTCTTGAGATAGTCGATGACGGGCAGATATTGCTTCTTCTCCGCCCAGTCGTGGAAGGCCATGGTCTTGTCCGCCTCCACGTGGCGCAGCAGGCACTGGACGTCCACTGCCACCTTACCGTGCTTGGCGGCCTCGGCAAAGAGAGTGCCGTCAAAGTCCCCGTACACCAGACCCGCAAAGTGATAGATGCCCGTCTCGATGTCCGGCAGTTCGTCGAACCGGAAGGGGTCGCACACACCCATGGAGGTGCACGCCCGCTTTTCCTTGTCGGCGGTGAAATACTGGTTGCGGATGGAACAGGTGGCCTTGGAGGGCTTCCAATACACGTCCGCGCCGGAGCCGGCAAACCGCTCCTCCACGTTGGCGTCGGCGGGGTTGAGCTTGGTAAAGACGGCGGTACGGTTGCCGGATTTGGCCGCCGCGAAACCGGAGGCCACCACGGCGCCGCCTACTTCCTTGCGCTCGTTGCCCTGATAGTCGATATTGTGATCCAGAGAGACCGGTCCGATGACCAGCACGTCATAGCGTTCCGCCATGGAGATTCCTCCTTGTGTTTGATGGATCCGCCTCAGCCCTCCATAGCGGGAGGCTCATAGCAGGCGGTGAAGGCGCCCTCCGGTTCCAGAGTGAAGGTCAGGGCCCCGTGGGGGGGCGCCGGCTCCATTTCCTCGGGGAGGGAGGGGCAGTCGGAAAAGTACAGCGCCGCGCCGCCGGCGGCGATGGTACGCATCAGGTCCGGATGGGCGCTGTTGTAGCGGCGGTCACTGGAGGCACAGCATACCACAGCCTTGGGGCGCACAGCCCGGAGCAGCGCTTCGTCGGCGCCGTCCTTTTGCCCGTGGTGGCCCACCTTGAAGATGTCCGCCCGGAGGTCCGCCGGGTCCACATGGCCGTAGCCAGCCACGTTGGTATCGCCGGGCAGCAGCACCCGGGTACCCCGGTAATCCAGCAGCAGCATCAGGCTGAAGTTGTTCATCCGGGCGTCCAGGGCGTCCAGCTTGCGGAAAAACTCCTCCTCCGGCTGGGGTGCATACAGGGCTTCCATCCGCTCCATCAGCTCCCGCCTGGCCTCAGGCGCAGGGGAGAGCACCCGGAGTGTCAGCCCAGGGCAGAGGGTACGCTCCATCCCGGCGCCCAGATCCTCCACGGAACCGCCGGCGGCGCATACCCGCTCCATCAGGGGCAGCGCGTCATTGAGGGAACGCAGGAAATTATCCCGGGAAACAGTGCCGCCCCGCTCCGGCAGGGGGTGCATCACCCGGCGGCAGAAGTCCAGGGGCAAAGACTGCCAGAGAACCTTTGGCATCAGCGTGTCCGGCAGAGCCGCCAGACCGCACAGGTGGTCTTCGTGGATATGTGTGGACACCATGGCGTCCAAATGGCCCAGGCCGGACCGGCGGACAAATTCCGTCACCGGAAGGCGCCCGGAGGGCTGGTTCTGATATTCTTCCGGCAAGCCGGAGCCACCGTCGATCAGCATGGTGAACACGCCGTCAGGAGCGGAAGCATCGGGGCAGCTCACCAAAATGGCCTCGCCATAGCCCACATTGACAAAGGTGAGGTTCATATTCTCCATACGCTTAACCCATGGCCCGTTTGATGTAGAAACTGGACAGGATCAGGACCAAAACCGTCATGACGATGGCGCCGGCACTGCCGAAACCAAAGTCCAGGGATTTGATGCCGTAATTATAGAGGAACTGGGTGATGGTGGACGTGGTGCCTGCAGGGCCGCCGCCGGTGAGGACGTTGACCTTCTCGAACAGGCGGAAGGTGTCGATGGTCCGCAGCAGGGCGCACAGGGCCAGAGAATTCTTGATGTTGGGGATGGTGATATACCAGAACTGCTGCATAAAGCCTGCGCCGTCGATGCGGGCAGCTTCATACTGGGTAGCGGAGACAGATTGCAGCGCCGCATACAGCAGGAGGAAGACAAAGGGCACATTCTGCCATACGTCAATGAGCAGGATGGTCCCGAAAGCAGTCTTGGTATCCATGAACCAGTTGTACACCGGCAGGTTCAGCGCCTTGAGCACCTGGTTGATAATGCCGTAGTTGGCGGAGAGCATCATGCGCCAGCTGAGGGCCACTGTCACAGCAGGCAGCAGATAGGGCAAAAGCAGCAGCGTGCGCATGGCCTTCTGGCCGCGCTTGAGACTGTTGACAAAGATCGCTACCACGAGTCCGAACCCCATCTCGAAAATCACCGCCAAAATGGTGAACAGGATGGTGTTCCAAACCGCCTGCTGAAAATATCCGTTTTTAAAGAGGGAAACATAATTCTCAAAGAGAACGAAAGTGGCTTTCTCCGCTCCCTTTAGATAGTTGTAGTCGGTAAAGCTGTATACAAATGTGAAAATCAGGGGATAGGCAGTCA
>NZ_DAWBAJ010000021.1:0-34909 GCF_052306735.1 Dysosmobacter sp.
TCCGTGGGAATCTGCACGCTGCCCAGGGACCGCATCTTCTTTTTGCCCCACCGGATGTTCCATCCGGTGGGGACCCCATTTTTTACTTGCGCGGCGGAAGTGAATTCCGCCTGCGCCAAGGTTTTCGCTCCGGCAAAAACACTTGTACGGCGCATTGCGCCGCCCCGCGCTGCGGGGCCCCGGGCAAAATGAAGATGCCCGTTTATTCGTCCAGCTTGAGCACTGCCAGAAATGCCTCCGTGGGGATCTGCACGCTGCCCAGGGACCGCATCTTCTTTTTGCCCTCTTTCTGCTTTTCCAGCAGCTTCTTCTTTCGGGAGATATCACCGCCGTAGCACTTGGCCAGCACGTCCTTGCGCATGGCCTTGACGGTCTCCCGGGCGATGACCCGGCCGCCGATGGCCGCCTGGACGGGAACCTCGAAGAGCTGGCGGGGAATGTTCTCCTTGAGCTTTTCGCAAAGCCGCCGGGCCCGGGGGTACGCCTTGTCCTTGTGGGCGATGAAGCTCAGGGCGTCCACCCCCTCGCCGTTGAGCTTCAGGTCCACCTTCACCAGCTCACTGGGCCGGTAGCCGGAGAGCTCATAGTCCAGGGAGGCGTAGCCCTTGGTGTTGGCCTTGAGGGTGTCGAAGAAATCATAGATGATCTCGTTGAGGGGCATCTGGTAATGGAGCTCCACCAGGTTGGTGTCCAGGTACTGCATATCCTTGAACTCCCCCCGGCGGTCCTGGCACATGGGCATGATATTGCCCACGTACTCGTTGGGGGCGATGATATTCACCTTGACGTAGGGCTCCTCCGCGTGCTCGATGGTGGCGGGGTCCGGGTAGTTGTGGGGGTTGTCCACCGCCACCATAGTGCCGTCGGTCTTGTAGACGTGGTAGATGACGGAGGGCAGGGTGGTAACGAGATCCAGGTCGAACTCCCGCTCCAGCCGCTCCTGGATGACCTCCATGTGGAGCATGCCCAAAAAGCCGCACCGGAAGCCGAAGCCCAGGGCCACGGAGGATTCCGGCTCAAAGGAGAGGGAGGCGTCGTTGAGCTGGAGCTTTTCCAGGGCGTCCCGCAGATCCGGGTACTTGGACCCGTCCTCGGTGTAGATGCCGCAGTACACCATGGGCTGCACAGGGCGGTAGCCCGGCAGGGCCTGGGCCGTGGGATTGGCGGCGTCGGTGACGGTGTCGCCCACCCGGGTGTCCTGCACGTTCTTGATGCTGGCGGTGAAGTAGCCCACCTCGCCGGCCTCCAGGCTCTGACAGGGCTCCATACCCAAAGGCAGCAGGTGGCCGCACTCCACCACCTGGTAGGTGGCGCCGGAGGCCATCATCTTCACCTGCTGACCGGTGCGCAATGTGCCCTCCATGATCCGGAAGTACACGATGACGCCCCGGTAGCTGTCATACTGGCTGTCGAAGATCAGGGCCTTCAGGGGGGCCGTCACATCCCCGGTGGGGGCGGGGACGTTCTGCACGATGTCCTCCAGGACGGCTTCAATGTTGATGCCCATTTTGGCGGAGATCTCCGGGGCGTCCATGGCGGGCAGGCCGATGATGTCCTCCACCTCGTGCTTGGCCTTTTCCGGATCCGCGGCAGGCAGGTCGATCTTGTTGAACACCGGCAAAATCTCCAGGTCGTGCTCCATGGCAAGGTACGTGTTGGCCAGGGTCTGGGCCTCCACGCCCTGGGTGGAATCCACCACCAGCACCGCGCCCTCACAGGCCGCCAGGGAGCGGGAGACCTCGTAGTTGAAGTCCACGTGGCCCGGGGTGTCGATGAGGTTGAGCTCATAGGTCTCCCCATCCTGGGCCTTGTAGTTGAGCTTTACCGCCCGGGCCTTGATGGTGATGCCCCGCTCCCGCTCCAAATCCATGTTGTCCAGCAGTTGGGCTTCCATCTCCCGGGCGGAGACGGCACCGCACACCTCCAGCAGCCGGTCCGCCAGGGTGGACTTGCCATGGTCAATGTGGGCAATGATGGAAAAATTGCGGATATTGGATTGCTTTGTCATACAGGCGAAACCTCCGTAAAACGTCCGCTGACGCGGACAGCTCGAATCGATCAGGGCTGCTGGGCCTTCTGGGCGTTCCAGACAATCCAGAAGGACTCATCCCAGTATTTCTCGTAGTCATAGTCTACCACAAAATCCCGCCACTGCGCCAGGGTATCCCGGTAGTTTTCTTCCGTCATACGGCACTCCCCCGCCGCCATCTTGGCAAGCACCTGGGTGCAGACGGCACCGGAGTGGTGGACATAGTCGCAGTAGTTGTCCAGATCCAGCACGATATCCGGATCCATCAGGAAATTGTAAAGGCGGACATTGTCGTATTGCAGCAGCCGCTCACAGGCCAGATCCAGAGCGGCGAACACCGCCTCCGTCTCCCCCAGCCGGGCAGTCTTGTCCCAGAAGAGGATGCTGTAAGGCGGGAAGAAAATGTCGAATTCCGTCTCCGGATGGGCGGTGATCCAGCCCTCCACCACGTCCAGGTTGTCACTGGCGTGGCGAAGGTAGGTATCCGCCGGCAGCGTCTCCCCGGTGATCTCCGGCCGGGTGTAGTTGGCCAGGGCGGTGGCGTGGTTCCACCACACGTCCCCGTCCCAGGTGAAGCCCTCGTCCAGGGTGTCCGCCTCGTCCCAGCGGTTGGCCATGAGCACGTAGGCGCTGTAATAGAGGGTGTCCTTGTTGATGAGGTATTTCACATCGTCAAAGGGATTTCCGTTGTAGAGATAGTCCGGCATGGCGGAGGTCAGGCCGCTCTCATCCCGCACCAGGATGTTGGCATCCAGGCCGAAGATCACCCGCTGGGGATCCTGGCTGCGGAAAAGGACGTCCATGGTCTTGTCAAACTCGCTGAGGTAGCCGTCGGGAATGGTGATGCGCACCGCCGTGGTGCCGAAGGTCTCGGCGATCTCACTGCGGCGGTAGTTGGCGGCCAGGGAGGTCCCCATGAGCACCGTGTCCGCCGGTACGTTTTTGGCAAGGCCCGCCGCCTGGTAGCGCTCGCTGAAGAGCACCGGATCCCAGTCCTCCGGAATGCGGTAATAGAGGCAGGGATCCACGAAGTACACCACGGCGGCACATGCTGCCAGCAGCACGGCGCACGCCGCCAGAAGGCCGCAGACCCAGCGCTTGTATGCTTGTTTCATAACGGCCTCCTCAGAAGTTGGAATAGATGAAGGTGGTGATGCCCGTAAAGGACAGCACGGACCACACCATCACCACCGTCAGCCCCGCGGCCCGCCAGAGGGTGGGACGGAAGGAATCCATGCGGGAAATGGTGTTCCGGGGCCAGAGGACCATGATGAGGCCCACGCCGTAGAGACCCACCACTCGGAAAATATTCATCCAGGGAGTCAGGGCCGGCAGGATCATCTCCAGCGCCCCCGTCTCCTTGGAGAACAGGGCATCCAGCAGCCAGGGCTCCGGCTTGGCAAGGCCTCCGGTAAGGGCCGTGCGCAGCAGCTCCACGGCGCCGGTGAGATCCGGTGCCCGGAAGAAGACCCAGGCGATGTTGACAAACAAAAAGGTCAGCCCCCAGCGCACCAGACGGGGCAGCCGGTCCCGGGAGGGCCCCCAGGCTCGCTCGATGACCTGGGCCAGGCCGTGGAGGGCGCCCCAGATCAAAAAGGTCCACCCGGCTCCGTGCCAGAAGCCGCTGACCAGGAAGATCACCATGATGTTGAGGTATGTCCGCCCCTTCCCCCGGCGGCTGCCGCCCAGGGGGAAGTACACGCACTCCCGGAGGAAGCTGGTGAGGGTGATGTGCCAGCGTTTCCAGAACTCCCCGATGGAGAGGCTGCGGTAGGGGGAATTGAAGTTCACCGGCAGCCGGATCCCCAGGATCCGGGCAACGCCGGCGGCAATGTCGCAGTAGCCGGAAAAGTCAAAGTACAGCTGGAAGGTATAGCCCAGAATCACCAGCCAGGCCGCCGGAGCGGAGAGCTCCGCCAGGCGGTCCCAGCCGTTGTTCACCACGGCACCGAAGGAGTCCGCCAGCAGCACCTTCTTGGCGGTGCCGCACGAGATGGCGTAGAGCCCGGCGGCGGCCCCCTCCCACCCCGGGCGCAGGAAGTCCTCACCGGTCAGCTGGGGGAAGAAGTCCCCGGGCTTCAGGATGGGGCCGGAGGTGACGGTGGGGAAAAAGAAGGCAAAGAGGAACAGCCGCTCGTCCTGGGCGGGGACATAGGCTCCGGTATAGACCTCTTTCAAAAGCCACAGCTGCTGGAAGGTAAAAAAGCTCAATCCCAGAGGCACCCAGCCGATGGAGAGGGCGCCGCCGGTGAAAAAGCCCGTGTACTTGAAGGCCAGCAGCACCGCCACATGCCAGATGCACGCCAAAGCCAGCACCCGGCGGCGGTCACGGCACGCCGGATCCGTCAAGCGCAGCAGGGCCGCCCGGGTCACCACCACGCCCACCGCCAGCACCAAAAAGCTCTGCCAGCCGCCGCCCGCCAGGTAGAACACCAGGCACGCCACCTCCAGCGCCGCCAGGGCGGAGGAGGCGCTCTTCCTGCGCAGGATCAGGCAAACCGCCGCCGTCACCGCCAGGAAGAGGAGGAAAGAAAGGGACTGGAAGCTCATGTGTCACGCTCCGTCAGGCTGCTGAGCCGGGCGTCCGCCCCGCTGAGCACCTGGGTGAGGCTCTGATTGCGTCCGGGGTAGGCGGCGGCAAGGGCCTCGGCGGAGAGGTCCGGGAAGTCCGCCTTCCGGGCGGCCTGGCCCCGCAGGGCCCGGGCATAGGTCAGCTCCGAGAGCTTCATGTCCGCGGAGGCCGCGTCCATGGTGCACCCGGCAGGATCCAGGGAGAAATAGGCCTCGTTGGCCCCGGCGGCGCGGTAAAAGTGGCGGTAAAGCTGATAGACCGCCGTGCCCAGGTAGGCGGCGGCGGCGTTGATGGCCTGCTTGTCCCCCAGCTTGCCCAGAAGGCCGAAGAGCACCCCCACCGCGCCGGAGAGGAGCTTGCTCTGCAGGGTGGCCAGAACGCTGCCCTGGAGGACGTTGCCGGGCTCGGAGGCGCTGAGGATCTCCTCGGTGGTGAGCATGCTGCCGTCCCGGGACAGGGTGCGGCCCAAAATGAAGTCCGCGGAGACGTGGTAATAGTCGCAGGCCCGCACCACGAAGGCCAGACCCGGCTCCCGGATACCGTTTTCATAGTGGCTCAGCAGCGCCTGGGAAATACCCAGATCCCCGGCGGCGGTGCGCTGGGACACGCCCCGCTCCTGCCGCAGCAGGGACAGCGTGCGGGAAAATTCGGATGCCATAGATTCTCTCTCCTTTGGGAAGTCTTCCATCCTCCGGCACAAAAAAGCAGACATTTTGCAATGTCTGCCGCTGCCGCAGGGTCTTTATCAAATACGCAGGGTATATTCTAGCAAAAAGGATACGAAATGTAAAGAAGGAACCCCTGTTTTTTCCCGTTTTTTCGCCCCGCCGGGCAAAAAAACGCCCCGGCACCCGCCCGGGGCGCCGGGAACGCGGTCTTTTTCAGAACAGCCCCACCTGATCCGGCAGCACGTCGCCGCCAATGGAGCGCAGCTGGCGGGCGTTCTGCTCCCCCAGCCGGTCGGTGATGGCGATTTTGCGGATGATGTCCTTGACGGTGGTATCCAGGACGGTACCCTCCGAGTAGTCCGCCGGGAAGATGAAATCCACCCGTCCCTTGGAGAGCAGATCCTCCACCCCCTGGCGGTTGGCGGACTGGTACACGGCAATGGCCTGGCCGCCGTAGGCCCGCATCATCTTCATGCAGGGCACGTCGGAAAGGCCGTCCCCCACATAGACCATGTTGTGGAAGGGGACCCGCTTGGAGTCGTCCGGCATGGAGTCGTTGAGGGTCTTGTCGTCGGAAACATCCAGCACGCCCTTGTTGATCCGGTAGACGAACTGGGTCTTGGCGGTGAAGTTCACCGCCAGCTTGGGCCACACGGGAACCCCATTGTCATCGTAATAGAACTCGCTGGCGTAGATCTCCTTGAACTCCCCGCTGATACTGGATCCCTCGATGATCTCCCGGAGGCCGGAGGAGATGATGTAATGCTCCACCTGGACCCCCTGCCGGGCTCCGAATTCATTGATGCGCCGGAACCAGGTGTCCACCCCGGGAAAGAGCACGATGCTCCGGCCCTTTTCCACCAGGTCTTCCCGGGTAAAGGGACGGCCCCGGCGCTCCGCCTCCCGGATCATGGTGAACATATACGCCAGGATCCCGTCCATGCGGCAGGCCCGGCCAAAGCCGTTGGCCTCCGCCCAGAACTCCCCGGGGGTCATGCCCAGGCTGGGGATAAAGGCGTAATTCTGCATGTCGGTGGTGCAAAGGGTCTTGTCGAAGTCGTACAAAAAGGCCACGATGGGCTGCTGGTCCATGGCGGGCTCCTCCCTTCCGGATGGCAAAAAGGCGGCCCTCACGAGCCGCCTTTTTCATACTCAGTCGCCGCTGTAATTGCGGCCGAATTTCAGATCGTCCAGATTGATGCGGCGGGTGGCATCCAGATCCCCGTCATCCCGGGCGAAGGGATCGCCCTCGGGATAGTCCAGGGCGGAGGTCTCCTCCGCCGGCTCGCCGGACTCGGCACCCTCCTCAGCGGGCACCTCCCCCTGATCCTGCTCGGCAAAGGCCGCCATCACCCGCTCCTCGATCTCCTGGACGGGAGGCTCCTCCTTGGCGGGTGCGGCGCTTACGGATACCGGTGCCTTGGGCAGCTGATCCAAAAACTGCATCTGTTTGGCGCACAGGTCCCGGCTTTGGGTGATGAACCGGGAGAGCTCCTCCTGGCCCTGGCGCAGGCGGTCTTCCGCCTCCTGCAGCTCCCGGCGCAGCTCCTCCAGGCGGGCGTGGGCCTCGGCCTCCGCCTTGGCCACCAGCTCGTCCCGCTTGGCCTCCGCCTCGTGGACGATGGAGTCCGCCATCTTCTGGGCGGTAAGCAGGGTGGCCCGCATGGAATCCTCGGTGGCGCGGTAATCCTCCACCTTCTCCACCAGGACCTTCATTTTGGATTTGAGCGCCGCGTTCTCCTTGTAGAGCGCGGTATAGTCATCGGTCAGTTCATCCAGGAACTCGTCCACCATGGCCATGTTATATCCGCCCATGACCGCCTTGGAGAACGCATGGGTGGAAACTTCCTGCGGTGTCAGCATATTGACTCGTTACCCCCTATTCCGGCGCGCGATTGCCGTCAAAAATACAGTCCGTTGCTTTCCAGCTCGTCGATGAGATCGCCCTCGATATCCACATGGTAGGGCGTGATGATGTACGTGTTGGCGGCCACCTTCTTGATCTTGCCCTCGCCGGCGTAGGCCACGCCGGACAAAAAGTCGATGAGGCGGCGGGCGATGTCCTTGTTGGTGGACTCCAGGTTCAGCACCACCGTGCGCTTGTCCTTGAGATGGTCGGCGATCTCGGAGGCGTTTTCAAACCGCTCCGGCTTCACCAGCACCACCTTCAGCTGGGTGGTGGCGTGGATGTTCACCACCTTGTTCCGGCGGTCCTCCGCCTTGGGACGGCGGTCTTCAAAGACGGTGTCCCGGCGGGACGTGTCGTCAAAATCGTCGTACTCCTCGTCCTCGTCCTCATAGGGATGGGTCCATTTCTTCAGTTCATCTAAAATGCTCATGGCAACCTCCAAACGCCCCGGGCGTCAGGCGTAGTGGCGCGCGCCGAAGATGGCGGTGCCCACCCGCACCATGGTGGCGCCGGCCCGGATGGCATCCGGATAGTCGGCGCTCATGCCCATGGACAAACAGTCTAATTCATTATGGAACAATTTTGCATTTATGTCAACATAAAGTCCCCGGACTTCCTGAAAATACCTGATATTTTCCTCCCGGGAGGCATCTGCGGGGGGAATCGTCATCAATCCCCGCACCCGCACGTGGGGGCAGTCCAGCGCCGCCCGGGCCGCGTCCAGGACCTCCTCCGGGGCAAAGCCGCTCTTGGCCTCCTCCCGGCCGATGTTCACCTCCAGCAGGATATCCTGTACCAAGCCCTTTGCGGCGGCCACCTTTTCGATCTCCTGGAGCAGCGGCGCCGAGCCCACCGACTGGATCAGGGCCACATGGCCCACCACCTGCTTGACCTTGTTGCGCTGGAGGTGGCCGATGAAGTGCAGCGGCGCGCCGTCATAGGCGTTTTGCGAGAGCTTCTCCGTCATCTCCTGCACCCGGTTCTCCCCCAGGGCGTCGATGCCGGCGGCGATGGCCTCCCGGCAGGCGTCGGCGCCGTTCATTTTGCTGGCGCCCACCAGGGTGATCTCCCCCACGTCCCGGCCGGTCTCCCGGCACACGTCGGCAATGGTGCTGCGCACCTTGGCAATGTTTTCCGCGATTGACATGATGAAAGCCTTCCTTCCCAAATTTGCCTGTTTTTATGGGCTGCCGCTGGGCAGGCCCAGCGGTTTTTTTCTGATGTTCCGGCGGCCGTCAGGTGATGACCTTGCCGTCATAGAGGTCGTAGGCGGAGATGATGACCTCGTCCCCCGCCCGCAGCCGGGTGCTCTCCACGCTGGCGGTGGTGCTGGTGGACACAGGCACCGTGGATTCCACCAGCACGAAGTCCTCCCCGGTATAGAGCACCTGCACCGGCTTGAACCGGGCCTCTGCACCCATGACGCAGTACACGCCGGTGATATCCTCCGTGGTGCGGTTTCCCTCGCTGTCCACCGTCACCTTCTGGGCCCGGAGGGCCTCCTTGGGGATCCGGATGCCGGAGGCGGTGCTGTGGATCACTTCCGCCCGCTGCTGGCGCAGCAGCGTCAGCTCCGAGAGGTAGCGCCTTCCCTCAAAGGCCACCACCACCCGGCCGTTCTCCTCCGGCCCGATGGAGGAGATGGTGACGGAAAGGGCCTGGGTGACGCCCTTGGAAAAGCGCAGGGACAGCCCGCCCTCCTCCTGGAGTGCCTGGGCATCCTCCGCGTCCATGGCGGCCACATAGTACCAGCTGTCCCCCAGCACCAGCTTCCCCACGGAGGAGGCAACCGACTCATCCGCCTTCACGGCGGAGAGGGCGGAGGGGGTCAGACTGGAGAGCATGTCCGGTGTCAGCACCGTCTCGTAGCCGTCCACCACCGCCGAGTAAAGCCCCGCCCTGGGAGCCGTGATCCGCCGGACGGAGGAGGCCGCCTGGGCCCGCAGGGTCTTGAGCTGGGACTGGACCTCCTGGATCCTGGCGTCCAGATCCGTGGTGTCGGAATATGTATAGTCCCGGCGCAGCACCAAGGACTTGAGATCTGCCGCCTGCTCCTCCACCTGGTCCAGCCGCCCCGCGGTCAGGGCACTGCGGGTGGAAAAGATCCGCTGCATGATCTGGGCATCCAGCCGCAGCGCGGCCTCGGATCCCAGGGCAGCCTCCTGGGCGTACTGGAGCTGCTGGAGCTGTACCTCCAGGGCCTCGATCTCATCCTGGCGATCCAGGGAGGCCTGGTCGGCGTACACCAGGGCCACGGTGCCCCCGGTGCTCACCCGTTCGCCCTCCGCCCGCTGGAGCTGCAAAAGGCCGCTGGTATCGTCCGGCAGCACCTGCTCGCTGCGCACCACGTAGCCGGAAAGGGAGGTTCCCTCCTCCACCTGGTACGTATAGGCCAGGGTGGTGGACAGGGGGTCGGTGAAATAGTTGGCCGCCTGGATGCCGAAGTAGGCCAACACCGCCACCGTCACCAGCGCCATTAAAATTTTGGTTCCAAGGGTCTTTTGTTTCATGGGGTTACCTCTATCGTTTCGCCGCGGAGAGAGGGCGCCTCCCGGCTCTGCGCCCGGGGCTACGCCTCCTCGCTCAGATCCACCGTCCGGGCCGGGACGATGGTGGAGATGGCGTGCTTGTAGACCACCTGCTGGCGGCCCTCGCCCTCCAGCACCACCATGAAGGCGTCATAGCCGGTGATGGTGCCCCGCATCTGAAAGCCGTTCATCAAAAACATGGTGACGGGCACCTTGTCCCGCCGGGCCCGGAGAAGAAACAGCTCCTGTAAATTTGCTTTTCCGCTTTGCATACTCGTCCGCTCCTTTTTATCTGTTGAGTCGGACGTTTTTCCAGTTTTTCCCGTCCGCCCAGCCACTAGGATACGCCTGCGGCGGTCAGGATTTCCGTCGAAACCTGCACGGCGCGGGAAAAATCCCGCTCTTTTTGCCACTCAATCCAGTGGATGTCCGGGTTGCGGCGCAGCCAGGTCAGCTGCCGCTTGGCATACTGGCGGGAGCGGAGCTTCACCTCTTCGATGGCCTCCGCCTCCGTGGCGGTGCCATCCGCCACCGCCAGAAATTCCTTGTAGCCGATGGCCTGGAGGGCGGTGGATTCCCGGGAGAGGCCGCTTTCCAGCAGGCCCCGCACCTCCTGCAAAAGGCCCGCCTCCACCATCTTGTCCACCCGGCGGTCGATGAGGTCCTTCATGTCCTGGCGGTCGGCAAAGCGCAGCCCGATCCACACGGCGTCATACCGGGGAGGCTGGGATGCCGTCCGGGCGTTGTGGGCGGAAATGGTCTCCCCCGTCTCCCGGTAGACCTCCAGGGCCCGGAGGATCCGCTTTTCATCCGAGGGGTGCAGCCGCGCCGCAGACTCCGGATCCACCTGCCGCAGCTCAGAGAGCAGCGCTTCGATGCCCTCCTCTGCCAGCCGGGTCTGCAATTCCTTGCGCACGGTGCCGCCGGCGTGTCCTCCGGCAAAATCCCGCCCCCGGACCAGGGCATCCAGCCACAGTCCGGTGCCTCCCACCAGGATGGGGAGTTTTCCCCGGGAGAGGATATCGTCCACAATGGGCACCGCCGAGCGGACATACCGGGCAACGGACCAGTTCTCCCCCGGGTCCGCCACGGCGATCATGTGGTGGGGAACGCCGTCCATCTCCTCCGCCGTGGGGGCAGCGGTGCCGATGGTCATGCCGTGGTAGATCTGCATGGAGTCCACGGACACCACTTCCCCGCCGTACTGCTTGGCCAGCAGGACGCCCAGGGTGGTCTTGCCGCAGGCGGTGGGGCCCACCACGCACACCACCTTGTCCATCACGGCTCCTCCGCCAGCCGGACCGCCAGGGCACAGGCGGACTCCACCAGGCTCTCCGTCTTTTCCGGGTCCAGATCCAGCCCGCCGCCGAAGACGTAGTCAAATTTGGGTATGCCGAACATGGCGCAAAGCTGCCGCCAGTACACCACGCCCACGGAGTCCTCCCGCTCCACGTCGCCGCCGGTGGTGAGATACACCAGCTGCTGCGCCCGGCAGTCCCCGTGGCAGCCGTCGGCTTCGTAGTGGTAAGTGAGGCCGTTGGCGGAGATATACTCGATATAGGTCCGCAGAGCCGCCGGGAAGCTCAGATCCCAGAAGGGCGCCGCCACCACGATGGCGTCCGCGGCGCGGAACTGCCGGGCCAGGTCATACACCGGAGCGTCCCAGGCCTGCACGGACATCAGCGCGTCCCGCTCGTCCAGCATCTCCACGTCAAAGGGCTTGAGGGAGAGCAGTTCCTCCGGCGTCACCGTCTCCGCCTCGGCATCCGGGTGGCGGCGGCAGAAGGCCTCCCCATAGGCCCGCAGCAGCCGCCGGGTGCGGGAATCCTCCCCCCGCTGGCTGATGCAGCAATCTACCATCAACAGTTTCATCGTGTCACTCCTCATCCAATACCGTGGTCACTACGGGCGTTCCGTCCCGGTTCAGCAGGGGCGTCAGCCCTCCGGCGTTGCCGGAGGCGCGAAAGATATAATTGACGCCGGTCTCCCGGTCCACAAAGATCTCCGTCACATCAATCGTCCCCTGGCTGTAGATTTTCACAAACCGCTTCTGGGCCATACACATCCTCCTTCCCGTTTGCGCCGGTCTTATGCTCTCTTGAACATCTTCCGGAATGCCGGACCGCCATTCCGGCCTGCGTTTCAAATCCAAGGATTTGAAACGTATTATGATTGCACGTGCAGGACACCCCTCCTGGGTTTCCTGCACACATCCTTCCTTCCCGTCGCCGGAGCTGTTACGCCCGCTTGAACATCTTCTCCAGTTCGTATTTGGTGAGCTTCACCGCCACGGGGCGGCCGTGGGGGCAGAAGCGGACGGCTCCGCTCTGCACCTTTTCCACCAGCACCTGCAGCTCCCTGGCATCGCTCTTCCAGCCGCCCTTGATGGCGGCCTTGCAGGCCATGGTGTGCAGCAGTGCCTCCCGCCGCTCCTCCGGGGAGCGTCCGGCACGAAGCGTTTCGGCGATCTCCTCCAGGGTGGCGGCGGTGTCGGCGGCGTCCAGATCCGCGGGAACCTCCCGCACCAGCAACGCCCCGTCGCCGAAGTCCTCGCACCCGAAGCCCAGCTGCTCCAAAAGGGGCAGATTCTCCAGCAGCAGCGCCGCGTCCTCCCTTCCGGGCTCCACCGCCACGGGGGCAAGCAGCGTTTGGCGCATGGGGGGCTCCTTGGCGGCCATCAGCCGGTCGAAGTTGATGCGCTCGTGGGCAGCGTGCTTGTCGATGAGCCAGACATTGCCCTGGGCGTCCTCGCAGATGATGTAGGTGTTGAGGACCTCCCCGGCGATGCGCCAGGGGATCTCCGGCTGGGGGATGGATTGCTGCTCCGGCTCCTCCCGCTGGGGAATGGCGGGCACAAAGGGCCGGGCGGGTTTCTCCGCTGCCGGAGCCGGGGGCTCCTGAACCGGCCGGGAAACCGGTACACTCTGCCGGTTCTCCTGTGCCGGGCGAACTGCCTGAGACACTGCCCTCTCCACCGGGGACGCCCCCTGTTGGACGGGCTGCTTCTCCGGTTCGCTCCGGACGGGAGCCGTCACGGAGGCGGGGGCCCGGCCCAAAGCGGCGGGCTTTTGGGGCTGGGCGCTCTGGTAAAGGGGCCGGGCGCTGTCCGCCACCCGGGCGGGGGCGGATCGCTCCGTGTTCCAGGCGGGCCGGGCCTGGGAGGCCGGGGCGGCAGGCTTTTCCGCCGCCTTCTCCCGGTAGGCTTTGGCGTCCATGACCTGGAAGAAATCCCCCCGGGGATTCACCGCCCCGGAGGCCTGGGGCGCCGCGGGGATGGGGGATCCCCCCTGAGCCAGGCCGTCCAGCACCGTGTGGAACACGGCGTCGAACACCTCGTGTTCCCGGGCGAACTTCACCTGGGTCTTGGCCGGGTGGACGTTGACGTCCACCGCCGTCACCGGCACCGTCACCGAGAGGACGCAGCCGGGGAACTTGCCCTTCATGATCTGGTTGCGGTATCCCTCCTCCAGCGCCGCCGTGAGAAGCTGGGACTTGATGAACCGGCCGTTGACGAAGAACACCTGCATGGACCGGGACCCCCGGCCCATGAGAGGCTTGGTGACGAAGCCGGAGACGGTGATCTCGCCGCCCCGGCCCTCCACCGCCGTCAGGGAACGGGCAAAATCCCGGCCCATGGCGGAGTAAACGGCGGAGAGGAGCTTGCCGTCCCCGGGGGTGTGGAGGCTCTCCACCCCGTCCTTGATGAATTTGAAGGAGATATCCGGGTGGGACAAGGCCAGATGCTGCATGAGTCCCGCCACCGCCGCCGTCTCGGCGGAATCCTTGCGCATGAACTTCAGCCGGGCGGGGGTGTTGTAAAAGAGGTCCGCCACGGAAATGGTGGTGCCCACCGGGGCGCCGGTCTCCGTCACCGTGCCGGGGATCCCTCCCTCCAGCTCCAGGACGGCGGCGGCCGTATCCTCCCGGCGGCGGGTGACCATCCGCACCCGGCTGACGGCGCTGATGGCCGCCAGGGCCTCTCCCCGGAAGCCCAGGGTGCCGATCTTGCCCAGGTCGTCGGCGGTGCGCAGTTTGGAGGTGGCGTGGCGCAAAAAGGCCGTGGGCAGCTCCTCTGGAGCGATGCCGCAGCCGTCGTCCGTCACCCGGATGAGGCCCATGCCCCCCCGGCGGATCTCCACCACCACGGCGCCGGCACCGGCGTCGATGGCGTTTTCCACCAGCTCCTTCACCACGCTGGCAGGCCGCTCCACCACCTCACCGGCGGCGATGAGGTCTGCCACATGGGAATCCAGTTGTGCGATATGGGGCATGTTGCGTCTCCTTTCCCCGTTTACTCTGCGGAATCGTTGAACGGACGTGCCTCAGCTCCGGGCGGCATCCCAGGCGTCGCCGTAGCCCAGGGCCCGCACCAGCTGCTCCAGCGAGGCGGCACTCTCCTCCGCCCGGGCACCGGAGAGGGTACGCAGCACCCGGTTTTTCCCGGTGGTCTCAATATTCACCACCATGTTGCCGGTGGACTGGCCCAGGGCGTTGCGGCCGGGCCAGCAGTGTACCTTGCGGATGCTCTGGCGGGGAATGGAGCGGGGGCCGATGGTCAGGCTCTCCTCGGTCAGCGTCCAGGGGATGGTCTGCTCCTCTCCCCGGCCCATCCAGCCGGCCACCACCGGATAGATGAATCGAAAGAGGATATAGGCCGTCACCACGGCGGCCACCTGGAAGGCGATGCCATCCAGGTCCACCTGCGTTTCCAAAGCACTGTAGCTCACCACCACCAGCAAAAAGCTTGCGAGCACACTGATGATGGCTGCGGGGACGGAGCGTCCCCACTGGGCATCAGGCTCCAACAGCAGTTTTCCGGACATGTCGTTCCTCCTTATTTCGTGGTCCCCCGGTCACAGCAGCACCGCCGCCAGTACCGGGATGGTGACGATGGCCCCCAGGGTGGTCAAAAAGGTCACCTGGGCCATGGCCTCTGTGTCGCCGCCGTACTCCATGCTCAAAAGCGTGCCGTTCACCGCCACCGGCATGCCCATCTGGCTGACGGCGATGCCCAGCACCATGGCCTCGATGTGCATGCCCCGCAGCACCAGGCACAGAAGGGCGGGCATCACCAGCAGACGCAGCACCGACAGCACCCACAGCTTGGGAGAGCGCAGCACCTTCCCCGGGGACATATGGGCAAGCAGCGAGCCCACCACCAGCAGGGAAAGGGGCACCGTGATACTTCCCACGAAGTCCAGCATCTCCCCCACCATGGCCGGGGGACGCAGCCGGGTCAATGCCAGCACCAGCCCCAGTACAGAGGCCACGATGCACGGGGAGAGCAGCTGCCGCCAGCGGAAGCGCCCGGCTCCCGCCAGCATCAGCGGGCCCAGGGAGTAGGAGAGCAGGTTAAAGGGCAGGGCCAGGATGGCGGCGTAAAAGAGAGCGCCGTCCCCGTAGAGGGCCACCGCCACCGGGTAGCCGATGAAGCCCACGTTGGGGAAGGCCAGGGTGTAGCGGTAGACGCCCTTCTGCCCCGCCGTTCCCGGCAGCAGCTTGGGCACCGTCAGCACGAAGGCGAATTCCAGCACGTAAAAGACCACGCCCACCTCCAAAATGGAGAGGATCACGGAGATCTCCGGCAGTTCCTCGCCGGTGATGACCGCCGCCACGATCATGGCGGGCATGGTGATGTTCAAAATCAGCTTGGAGAGCTTTTGATCCGTCTCGCCTCCCAGACAGCCCAGGCGGTTGGCCCCGTATCCGGCGGCAATGGCAAAGAGGATCACCAGCATCTCTGCCAATACGTCAAAAAAATTCATGGGTCGTTTTCTCTCCTCCCGGTCCCGTTACACAAGGGACGAACAGATACTCAGGGCGTTGGCCGCGGCGTGGACGCCAATGGCCGTCCACAGTGTCCCGGAGCGGTCATAGACCCAGCAGAGCACCAGTCCCGGCACCAGATACTGCACCATCAGCAAAAAATAGGTGATATCGTGATTCACCACGGCGAACTGCCACACATGCAGCAGCGCAAAGAGGGCGCAGGAGACGGCATAGCCCAGCCAGGGGCTCTTGCCCCGGAGGTTGCCGAACACCAGGCCCCGGAAGAGCACCTCTTCCACAAAGGGGGCCAGGAACACCACGATCAAAATGGTGGTGCGGGGGGCGTCGGCCATCTGGGCGGAGATGGTGGTATCGTTGAGATTGGTGCGGCTGGCCACCGCCAGCGCTGAAAGGCGGTACACCAGCTCGTTGAGACCGTACAATGCCACCAGGCCCACCGCCGCCAGCTTCACAGCGCCGCCGGGATTGTCCAGAAAATGCCGGGTAGTCCGGGCCAGGAAGCCGTGGAAGATGATGAGCGTCACAGCGAACAGGATGTAGTAATACAGGGCGTTGCGCAGTCCCGGGGAGATGGCGGTGCCCAGCAGGCGCTCCGCCAGATCAAAAAGGGGCGTGGTGGCGAAGGGCAGCACCAGCAGGTAGATGACGAAGAACACCGTCCCGGCGATCTGCTCGCCCGCCGTCATGTAGGCGGCAGATTTTCGTTTTGCCAAGGGAATCCCTCCCGGTGGAATGAGTTTGGGGAAACGCGGTTTGCCGGCGGCGCCTCAGCGCAGCTTCTGCTTGAGCTCGTACAAAAGGCTCATGGCCTCGATGGGCGTCAGGGTGTCCGGCTGGCAGCGGCGCAGGGCGTCCAGCACCTCTCCCTCCGCCATGGCGTCCAGGGAGACCTGCTCCTTGTCCTGCCGGGGGGCGACGTACTGCACGCCGTTTTCCGCCTCCAGCTCCGTGAGAATCTCCCGGGCCCGGGCAAGCACCCGGTCGGGAAGCCCCGCCAGCTTCGCCACCTCGATGCCGTAGCTGCGGTCGGCGCCGCCGGGGAGGATCTTGCGCAAAAATACGATGTCCTCCCCCCGGGTCTTGACGGCGATGTTGTAGTTCACCACCCCGGGGAGGCTCCCCTCCAGCTCTGTGAGCTCGTGGTAGTGGGTGGCGAAGAGGGTCTTGGCTCCCAGCATCTTCCGGTCGGCGCAGTACTCCAGCACCGCCCGGGCGATGGACATGCCGTCAAAGGTGGAGGTGCCCCGGCCGATCTCGTCCAGAATCAGCAGGGAGCGGCGGGTGGCCTGGCGGAGGATGTCCGCCACTTCCGTCATCTCCACCATGAAGGTGGACTGTCCGGCGGAGAGGTCGTCGCTGGCGCCGATGCGGGTGAAGATCCGGTCCACCACACCGATATGGGCGGATTTGGCGGGGACGAAGGAGCCCACCTGGGCCATGAGGACGATGAGGGCCACCTGGCGCATATAGGTGGATTTGCCCGCCATGTTGGGACCGGTGATGATGGCCACCCGGTCCTCCTTGGCCCCCATAAAGGTGTCGTTGGGGACGAAAAGGCTGTCCTTGAGCATCTGCTCCACCACCGGGTGGCGGCCGTCGTGGATCTCGATCACGTCGCTCTCGTCCAGGTCCGGGCGGCAGTAGTTGTTCTTCTCCGCCACCTGGGCAAAGGAGGTGAGGACGTCCAGCTCCGCCACCGCGGCGGCGGCGGACTGCACCCGGCGCACCTGGGCGGAGACCTTCTGGCGCAAGTCGCAGAAGATCTGATACTCCAGGGCCGCCAGGCGGTCATTGGCGGTGAGGACGGTGTGCTCCAAGTCCTTGAGCTCCTGGGTGATGTAGCGCTCGCAGTTGGCCAGGGTCTGCTTGCGGATGTACGTCTCCGGCACCTGGTCGTAGTAGCTCTTGCTGACTTCGATGTAATATCCGAAGACCTTGTTGTAGCCCACTTTCAGGCTCTTGATGCCGGTTTTCTCCTTCTCCCGGGCCTCGATGTCGGCGATGAAGCCCTTGCCGCCGTGGAGGATGCCCCGCAGGCGGTCCACTTCTTCGTCATAGCCGTCCCGGATGAAGCCCGCCTCCCGGATGGTGAAGGGGGGCTCGTCGCAGATGGCGGCGGCAATGGTCTCCCGCAGCTCGGGAAGGTCGTCCAGCCCCGCCGTCAGGGCGGCAAGCTGGCGGCCCGGCAGGTTTTTGACCTGCTCCCGCAGCTCCGGCAGGACGCCCAGGCCCTCCCCCAGGGCTTTCAAATCCCGGGCGTTGGCGCTGCCGTACACCACCCGGCCCATGAGCCGCTCCAGGTCCGGTACGGACCGCAGGGACAACGAGATCTCCTCCCGGGCCACGGTGTCGTCCACCAGGGCGGCCACAGCCTCCTGCCGGGCGGCAATGGCCACCGGGGACTTCAAAGGCTGCTCCAGCCAGGCGCGGATGAGGCGGTGGCCCATGGCGGTGCGGGTCTTGTCCAGCACCCACAAAAGGGATCCCTTCTTCTCCTTGCCCCGGAGGGTCTCGGTGAGCTCCAGGTTCCGCCGGGCGGTGAGGTCCAGCTCCATGTACTCGCCGCCGCCCTCCCGGTCCACCACCAGGGGGCCCAGGTGGCCAAGGTCGGTTTTCTGGGTCTTTTGCAGGTAGGCCGTGAGAGCCCCCGCCGCCCGGTAGCACAACAGGGTTTCCCGGGAAAGGTCCGGGGCAAAGGTCTCCTGGTCATAGAGGCCGCAGGCGTGGAGGGCGGCCGCCGCCGCCTCTGGGGCAAAGTCCGCCTCGCTGCCCCGCTCGCAGCGGCACTCCAGCTTGTCTTTCAAAAAGTCCGTCAGGGCCTGCTCCTCCCAGGCGCTCTGGGAGAGAAGGGCCTCCCTGGGGCCGAAGGCGCTCAGGCGGTTCAAAAGATGGGTGAGGTAACCCTTGCCGGAAAAGGGCACGGTGACGAACTCTCCCGTGGAGATGTCGCACCGGGCCAGAGCGGCACCGCTGCCATCCATGCAGACGGCGCAGATGAAATTGTTCCGGCTCTCGTCCAGCATGGAGCTCTCAATCAGGGTGCCGGGGGTCACCACCCGGATGATGTCCCGCTTCACCAGCCCCTTGGCGGTGGCGGGATCCTCCATCTGCTCGCAGATGGCCACCTTGTAGCCCTTGGCGATGAGCCGGGCGATGTAGGATTCGCTGGCGTGGTAGGGCACGCCGCACATGGGGACCCGCTCCTCCTCGGGCTTGGCGTGCTTGCCGTGGTCCCGGGAGGTGAGGGTCAGGTCCAGTTCCTTGGAGGCAAGCTTTGCGTCGTCCGCGAACATCTCGTAGAAGTCGCCCAGCCGGAAAAACAAAATGGAGTCCGGATTTTCCCGCTTGATCTCCAGGTACTGCTTCATCATGGGGGTCAGTTCCGCCAAAGGGGTTCACCTCGTTGTCTTTCTAAGTTCGTCGTATCAGATCTCCGCCACACTGCCGCCGGTGAGGGGCCGCAGCCGCTCACCCAGAATGGCGGAAAGGCGCTCATAGGCGTAGGCGCCGGTGCAGTGGCCGGTGTAGTATACGGTCTTGCCGGGAAGCAGGGCTTTGCCTGTTGCATCGATGAGGGCGTCCGCCGTCGGGTCGCCCTGCCGCAGCTCAAAGAGGTGGAACCCGCCGAAAAGGGCGTCCGGGTCCTCCCCCAAATACGCCTTAGCGGCGGCGAGGATGTTCACCACGCCCCGGTGGGCGCAGCCCGCCACCACCGCCGTCTTTCCCGCCGCCCGGATCAAAAGATCCTGCTCGTGACGGAAGGGGTCCAGAGGATAGTCCTCCCCCACCTGCTCCCGCAGTCCGGCGCTGGCGGACATGGCGTCAAACACCGCCGGGGGCTCGGAGAAAAGGGTCAGCTCGTCGTCGATGACCGTCTCCCCCTCCGTGAGGACAAAGCGGTCCCGGAAGTCCTCCAGTCCCCGGGGCAGGCCGATGTACCGAGGGGCCCGGCCCTCCTCCAGGGCGTAATAGGCCCGGAAGGCGTCTTTGTGGATGTACACGGGAGCGTGGGCATTCACACGGCAAAAGGCCGCCAGGCCGCCCCCGTGGTCATAGTGTCCGTGGGAGAGGATGGCCAAGTCCACCGCCGCGAGATCCACGCCCAGGGCTTCGGCATTGGCAATAAAATCCTCATTGGGGCCCATGTCGAAGAGGATCTTGCGGCGGGGCGTCCCGATATACAGACTCAGCCCGTGGGCGGCGCAGAGCCCGGCCCGGCAGGCGGTATTTTCCAAAAGCGTGGTAACACGAATGGTACTCGCTGCTTCCATAGGTCCTCTCCTCTCTCAGGGGATCCACCCCCCTGTTCTTTTTAAAACCAAAAAGACTGGGCCCGCAGGCCCGTGTCGGAGCCAACCGCCGCAAAGCGGCGGCTCTTAGGCGGAGACAAATCGCCGTGGACGGTGAAAAGAAAACATGTTTTCCGCCGCAAGGCTCCGCCCTGCGGCGCATACGGGGGTCTCCTCAGACACTC
Source organism: Dysosmobacter sp. (assembly GCF_052306735.1). Taxonomy (NCBI): domain Bacteria; kingdom Bacillati; phylum Bacillota; class Clostridia; order Eubacteriales; family Oscillospiraceae; genus Dysosmobacter; species Dysosmobacter sp. The sequence continues at coordinate 19,971 of NZ_DAWBAJ010000021.1, forward strand.
CGGAGAAAAGGCAAAAGCTCTCTGCCGAGTGCGCCGGAACCCATAGCCGCGAAAGGCCCTGCGCCCGCAATCGGCAGTCCCTGTCTCGTTGGGGTGTTGATCGGATGGAATTGCTGCTTTTTCCGCTGCCGCTCCCCGGTGGTTTCAGAAAACTGCAGCGCCTAGCAAAGCGGAAGGCGCGGAAAGAGAAGCAGGTCACATTCGGCGACTGCCGGAACTTCCGACGCAGTTTTCATGCGGGAACAAGGAACGGAAAGCAAAATGTCCGGCGCACTTGGCAGAAATGTTGGGTCTTCCTCAGCAGCGTCTGAGAAGGCCCAAGCGCCTTTTCTTTTGGACCGTCCACGGCCCGTTTTCTTTTTCAAAAAGAAAATGGGGGGTGGAACCTTCCAGGGGGACCATCCGGGACCCGGAACTCCTTAGATCGCCTCGCCGTACAGCGCCCAGGTGTTGCTGCCGGTGATCTTCACGTCCACGAACTTGCCCATGAGGGACTTGTCCCCCTTGAGGCGCACCAGGCGGTTGCCCTCCGTGCGGGAGGCCAGGGGGAATGCGGGGTCGTCGCTCTCCCCGTCCACCAGCACCCGGACGGTCTCCCCCACATAGGCAGCGTGGAGCCTCGCGGACATGGCGTTCTGGACCTCCAGGAGCTTGTCGAACCACTTCTGCTTTTCCTCCCGGGTGGCGGGGTCCGGCATGGCCGCCGCCTTGGTGCCCGGGCGGGGGGAATAGATAAAGGTAAAGAGGGCGTCGAAGCCCACCTCCTCCACCAGGGAAACGGTGTCCATGGCCTCCGCCTCCGTCTCCCCGGGGAAGCCGATGATGATGTCGGAAGTCAGCACCAGACCGGGCATCACGGACTTGGCGTAGCGCACCAGATCCAGGTACTGTTCCCGGGTGTAGCGGCGGTTCATCTCATGGAGCACCCGGTTGTTGCCGGACTGCACGGGAAGGTGCAGCTGCTTGGCAACGTGGGGGCTTTTCGCCATCACGTCAAAGAGGCGGTAGGTGGCGTCCTTGGGATGGCTGGACATGAAGCGGATGAGATACTCCCCGGGGATCTTGTCGATATCCTCCAGCAGGTCCGGGAAGTGATAGCCAATCCCTAAGTCGTTGCCGTAGGAGTTGACGTTCTGCCCCAGGAGGGTGATGTCCTTGTATCCGGCCTCCACCAGCTCCCGGACCTCCGCGAGGACCGCCTGGGGATCCCGTGACCGCTCCCGGCCCCGGACGTAGGGCACGATGCAGTAGGAGCAGAAATTGTTGCACCCGTACATGATGGAGACCCAGGCCTTGACGCCCTTCTCCCGCACCACAGGGATGCCCTCGGCGATGGTGCCGTGCTCGTCCTGGACGGAGAAGACCCGCTTGTGAGTCTCATACACCTGCCAGAGGAGCTCCGGGAACTTCCACAGCGCCTGGGGGCCGAACACCAGATCCACATGGCGGTAGGATTCCTTAATGCGCTTACTGACCCGCTCCTCCTGGGCCATGCAGCCGCACAGGCAGATGACCTGCTCGGGATTCTCCTTTTTGGTGTGGGTCAGGATGCCCAGGTTACCGAAGACCCGCTGCTCGGCGTGCTCCCGGATGGCGCAGGTGTTGAGGATGACGAGATCCGCCTCCTTGGGCTCGTCGGTGAGGGTGAAGCCGCACTCTTGCAGCATGCCCATGAGCTTTTGCCCGTCGGCCACATTCTGCTGGCAGCCGAAGGTGTCCACGCAGGCCCGGGGATGGGCCTGGCGAGATGCAAACATGCTGCGGATCTTCTCCTGAAAGCCCCGCTGGCGGGCGAGATCCTCCGCCGGGATCAGTACGTCTTTGCGTTCCAAAATCGTTCCTCCAAGTTCAGATACTTTAACTAAAGTATCATAGCACACAAGAAAACAAAGGGCAAGCGACAAAAAAGCGGAAAGGAGGCCTCCTTTCCGCTTCCATTTATGCCTTTGCCGCCAGCTTCCGCAGCACCTCCCGGAACTCCTCCGGCAGCGGGCAGGAACACTCCACCACTTCCCCCGTCCGGGGATGGATGAAGCGCAGGCCCACCGCGTGGAGGCACTGGCCCTGGAGGCCGGGGACTGCCCTTTTGGCTCCGTACACCGTGTCCCCCAGGATGGGGTGGCCGATATGGGCCATGTGGACCCGGATCTGGTGGGTGCGCCCCGTCTCCAGGCGGCAGCGCACATGGGTGTAGCCCGGGTACCGGGCGATAACCTCCCAGTGGGTGACGGCCGGGCGGCCGTTTGCCACCACCGCCATTTTCTTGCGGTCCACCGGGTGGCGGCCGATGGGGGCGTCCACGGTGCCGCTGTCGGCTTTCAGGTTCCCCACCACCACGCACTCGTAGGTCCGGGCCAGGGAGTGGTCCTGGAGCTGGGCGGAGAGCTTCTGATGGGCATAGTCGTTTTTGGCCGCGATGATGAGGCCGGAGGTATCCCGGTCGATGCGGTGGACGATGCCCGGCCGCAGGGCCCCGCCGATGCCGGAGAGGGAGCCGGCGCAGTGGTAAAGGAGAGCGTTGACCAGCGTCCCGTCCGGGTGGCCGGGTGCCGGGTGCACCACCAGGCCCTTGGGCTTGTTCACCACGATGACGTCCGCGTCCTCATACACCACATCCAACGGGATGTCCTGGGCCACGGCGTCCATGGGCTCCGGGTCCGGCAGCACCACAGCGATGGTCTCCCCGCCGGTGAGGCGGTAGTTCTTGGCCAGAGGCTTTCCCTCCCGGGTGACGCTGCCCCCGGCGCACAGCTTGGCGGCGGCGGAGCGGGTCACGTCCTCCAACTGCTCCGCCAGGAAGGCGTCCAGCCGTTCCCCGGCGTTTTCAGGATTGACTTGCAGCGTCCGGATTTCCATGGGAGATCCCCTTTTTGTCGTATTTTTCGTAGAACCACAGGTAGTACACGGCTCCCAGCACCGCTCCGCCCACGATGCAGATATCCGCCACGTTGAACACGGGATAGGAGGGCCAGAAGGTCAAGTGGAACATGTCCACCACATACCCCAGCCGCACCCGGTCGAGGATGTTGCCAAGGCCCCCGGAGATGATGAGGCATCCGGCGGCCACGCCCAGGGGATGCCGGACTACCCGGCGGAGCAAGGCCCAGGCCACCGCCAGCACGATGAGGGACGTGACGGCGATCAGCAGCCAGCGCATCCCGGAAAAGCTGGACCAGGCGGCCCCGTAGTTGTGGACTCTCGTCAGCTCCACCACCCCGGGGATCAGGGCCTTTGCCGGGTCGGCGGTGGCATAGAGCACATCGGGGGCGGGGGCGGCGAAATGGCTCACCGTCCACCCCTTCACCCACTGGTCCAGTCCCAGGGTTCCCAGCCCCAGCAGGGCACAGAGGAAATATTTCATGTATGTTCTCCTTATTATTCGTCAGATCAGCCAGCGGTTCACCACGGGAATGCGCCGCAGGATGAGCCACACCCCCAAGGACACCGCGAACACCGCCGCCGTCAGGGCCGGCACCGCCCACACCGGAGAATACGCTCCGGCGGAAAAGCCCCGGCTCACCAGCTCCTCCAAAAAGAACAGGTGCACCAGATACACGCAGAAAGACGCCTGGGAGACGGTTTTGCTCCACCGGGGCCCTGCCCCGCCGGAAAACCGGCTGACACACCAGCCGTACAATCCCGCCGCCTCCAGGCACACGCCGGGGGCATTGCCCTGGAGGAAGCCCAGATACAGCTGCCCCCGCAGGAGGGACAGTCCCCATGTGCCGCCAAAGGTCACCGCCAGGCCTGCAAGGTACATCCAGGCAAAGATCCGGGGCGGAAGCGGGGCGCCTCCTCCGTCAGCGCACGGCCCAGCAGGCTGTATCCCACGGCACCCCAGGTGACATTGATGGGATACTGGGCGGGGATCCCCCCCACCTGGGACAGGGGCCAGAAGGCCCAAAGCACCGGAAGGACACACTCCAGCACAAACCACACGCCCAGGGCATAGTTTCTCAGCTTCCGGTCCGCCCGGGCGGCAAAGAGCCGGGTGATGGGCAGCAGGGCGTACACCAGCAGGATGATGTGCAGGTAATAGAGATGGGTCTTGTGACGCCAGAAGAGCAGATTCTCCCCCCACATCCGCAGGCCCTCCGCCTCCACCACCCCGGTGCGCAGCCAGGTGAGGAATACCGGCCAGGCACCGTAGGCCGCCGCCCAGAAAAAGAGGGCCGCAGCGATGCGGGGAATGTAATGCGTCCAGACCCGGCGGACGGTGACGTTCTTTTCCGGATCCAGCAGCAGTGCGCCGGAGCACAGGAAAAACACCGGCACAGCGCACCGCAGTACGCTGCCCCAGAACAGGGCCCACACCCAGTTGGCGCTCCCGGTCTCCCAGGCAAAGCCCCCCATGGCGGAGGCGTGAATCAAAATGGTGCCGAAAATCGCCGCGGTCTTGGCGGCATCCACCGGGGCGCTGCGGTTCCCCACAGCCGGGGCCGTCGGTACAATCATATGGGTTCCTTTCTCTCCCGGCGGGTTTCTCCGGAACCGCTTTGCTCCGGAGAAACACCGCTTTCGTCACAGTGTACACGCCTTTGCCCCAAAATGCAACCGCAGGAAAAGGAAGTCCGCCTCCGGCATGGCGCCGGAGGCGGACTGGGAAAACGCGCTTAGAACTGGGGGAGATTGCGCACCACGGCGGCGCAGCGGGCGCACAGGGTGGGGTGGTCGGCATCGTCGCCCACGGTGGCGGACTGCATCCAGCAGCGCTCGCACTTGGCGCCGGTGGCCTCCCGCACCTCCACGGTGAGGCCCGGGAAGGCGGTGCCCTGACCCACCACGGAGTCTGCGGCGGGGTCGGCGTTGGAAATGGAGCACTCGGAGACGATGAACAGCTCCGCCAGGTTCAGCCCCGCCACGCGCATGAGCACCTTGGCGGTCTCGTCGTCGGCGGCGTGGAGGGCAACATGGGCCTCCAGGGCCTTGCCGATCTTCTTCTGGGCCCGGGCGGTCTCCAGCACGGCGTTGACGTCGTCCCGGAGCTTCTCCACCAGCGCCCACTTCTCCATGGCGTCCTCCGGGAGGGCGTAGTCGGTGAAGGGCTGGTTCATGTCGTTGAAGACCACGTTGCGGCTATCGTCGCTGCTGCGGTGGGCCATGGACTGCCAGATCTCATCGCAGGTATAGGCCAGGATGGGGGCCATGATCTTGGTCATGGTGTCCAGGATCAGGAACAGGGCCGTCTGGGCGCTGCGGCGCTTGCGGCCGTCGGGCTCCTCGCAGTAGAGGCGGTCCTTGATGATATCCAGGTAGAAGTTGGACATATCCACCACGCAGAAGTCGTTGACGGCGTGGGTCACCACCAGGAACTCATAGTCGTCATAGGCCTTGAAGCAGCGGGTGATGAGGGCGTTCAGGCGGGTGATGGCCCAGCGGTCCAGCTCCTCCATGTCCTCCGGGGAGACCATCTGGTCGGGGTCGAAGCCGTCCAGGTTGCCCAGGCAGTAGCGGGCGGTGTTGCGGAACTTCAGGTAGTTCTGGCTCAGCTGCTTGAAGATGGCGTCGGAGCAGCGGACGTCGGCGTGGTAGTCGGCGCTGGCGGCCCAAAGGCGCAGCAGGTCCGCGCCGTACTTGTCCATGATCTCATAGGGGTCCATGCCGTTGCCCAGGGACTTGTGCATGGCCTTGCCCTCGCCGTCCACGGTCCAGCCGTGGGTGACGCACTCCTTGAAGGGCGCGCCCTTGCCGAAGGCGCCCACGGCAGTGAGCAGCGCGGACTGGAACCAGCCGCGGTACTGATCCAGGCCCTCCAGGTACATGGTGGCGGGCCAGAAGCCCTGGTCCTTCTTCATGGCGGCGAAGTGGGTGGAGCCGGAGTCGAACCAGCCGTCCAGGGTGTCCTCCTCCTTGGTGAAGCCGGACTTGGAGCCGCAGTGGGGGCAGGTGAAGCCCTCCGGCAGGATCTCCTCCGCCTCCTTGGCGAACCAGGCGTTGGAGCCCTCCTTGGCAAAGAGGTCGGAGATGGCGGCGATGGTCTCGTCGGTGCAGATGGGCTTGCCGCAGTCCTTGCAGTAGACCACGGGGATGGGCAGGCCCCAGCGGCGCTGACGGCTGATGCACCAGTCGCTGCGCTCCCGGACCATGGCCTTCATGCGGTCCTTGCCCCACTCGGGCACCCAGCGCACATCGTCGCAGGCGGCGCAGGCCTCATCCTTGAAGGCCTCCACGGAGCAGAACCACTGGGGGGTGGCACGGAAGATGATGGGGCCCTTGCAGCGCCAGCAGTGGGGATAGGAGTGGACGATGTCCTCGCTGGCGAAGAGCATGCCGCTCTCCTTCATGTCATTGAGAATGACGGGGTTAGACTCGTCGGTCTTCATGCCGGCGTACTTGCCGGCGTAGTCGGTGTGGCGGCCCTGGTCGTCCACGGGCACCACCATGTCCATGCCGTAGCGCTTGCAGGTCTCATAGTCGTCTGCGCCGAAGCCGGGGGCGGTGTGGACGCAGCCGGTACCGGAGTCCATGGTGACGTACTCCGCCAGCAGCAGGCGGCTCGTCTTGGGCAGGAAGGGATGGTCCGCCAGCATGTTCTCGAAGAAGTCGCCGGTGTGGGTCTCGGCGATCTCCCAGGTGTCGAAGCCGCCCAGAGGCATGACCTTGTCCACCAGGGCCTCGGCCATGATATAGACTTCGCCGTTGGGGGCCTTTACCAGGGCGTAGTTCTCCCGGGGATGCAGGGAGATGCCCAGGTTGCCGGGCAGGGTCCAGATGGTGGTGGTCCAGATCACGAAGAAGAGCTTGCTCTTGTCATAGCCGGGGAGCTTGCCCAGATCGTCGTGCATGGGGAACTTCACATACACGGTGGTGCAGGGATCGTCCTGATACTCGATCTCCGCCTCCGCCAGGGCGGTCTCATCCTTGGGGCACCAGTACACGGGCTTGAGGCCCTTGTAGATATAGCCCTTCTTGTACATCTCACCGAAGACCTTGACCTCCTCGGCCTCGAAGCCGGGGTTCATGGTGCAGTAGGGATGCTCCCAGTCGCCCAGAACGCCCATGCGCTGGAAGCCCTCGCTCTGGACGTCCATATAGTGCTGGGCGAAGTCGTGGCAGGCGGAGCGGAAATCGGGGATGCTCATGGCCTTGTGGTTGAGCTTGTTCTGCTTGATGATGGCGGACTCGATGGGCATGCCGTGGTTATCCCAGCCGGGGATATAGGGGGTGTAGTAGCCCCGCATGGCGTAGGACCGGGTGATGAAGTCCTTGATGGCTTTGTTGAGGGCATGGCCCATGTGCAGCGCGCCGTTGGAGAACGGAGGGCCGTCGTGGAGGTTGAAGAGGGGCTTGCCCTCGTTCTTCTTCAAAAGCTCTCCGTACACGTCCTGCTCCTGCCAGCGGCGGAGCATCTCCGGCTCCCGCTTGGGCAGACCCGCCCGCATGGGGAAGTCGGTCTTGGGCAGATTGATGGTCTTGTTGTAGTCCATATCCGCGATCTCCTTTATCTGTCAAAATTGGAATAGCAAATATAAAAAACGCCTTGTCTCTTTTCAAGAGACAAAGCGTTTGCAAACACTCTGCGGTACCACTCTCGGTTGCCGTCCCCTTACGGGACACGGCCGCTCATTGCCCGCCGTCACGGGCCGACGGAATAACGCCCGTCACACGTCCACGCTTACTCGCGTCGTCTTTCAGCAGGAGGCTCCAAGGTGATTTTCTCCCCGCGTCCCCCTCCGCCTTGCACCAAACGGCGGCTCTCTTTGCGGTTTCGGGAGGATACTCGTCCTTTTCCACGCCAACTATTCGATTACCTGCCCATCCTATCACATTTTTCGGATTTGTCAACAGGATTTCCCGCCAAAGGCAGGAAAATTCCCGCGGGAAAACCGCCGTGCCTCCGCCGGCACTCCGGCAGATACCTCCCCCTCCTTCCCCCGGCGAAAAAAGGGCGCCTTTTCAGGCGTCCTTTTTGTCACTGATAGCGGAACTGCCGGCCTGTGTACTGGTCCACGCAGCTCAAAAACATTTCATGGTTCCGGAATTCCAGCAGCTGACAGTCCTCCATCTCGTGGAAGGAGACGATGCGCCGCTTGGTATCCACCCAGATGCGCCACAGGTTGCCCATGGCTGTCGTTTGTTCCATACCGGAGAACTCCCCTCTCTCAAGCTTGTGTGCCGGATTCCCGGCCGTTGAAAATTCCTCTTGTTATATAAGACGATACAGAAGTTGGTTTTGTTTCACCAAATGTGGAAAAATTTTTATTCCGCGGCCTGCTGAGCCTCCATTTCCGCCTCCACATCCTGCAAAAAGGCCTCCCAGGCCTCCGGATTTTCCACATAATACAGGGGGCACAGCTTGCCGGAGACGTCGTAGTGGCGGATGACGTCCTTGGCCGGATCCAGATGGAAGGTGGTGCACAGCCAGGCCGTGAGCTCCACCAGCCGGTCATAGGTGACGGCGGAAAACTCCCCCGTCTCGTCGGGGTGGCAGACCTCGATGGCCACCGTGTCGTCGTTGCGGGAGTTGGAGGCGTAGGCGATCTCCGTCAGGGGGATGCACTGGACCACCTCTCCCTCCAGTCCCACAATGAAGTGACTGGAGGCGTAAATGCCGTCGGTCCCCTGCGCCAAGGACTCGAAGTAATTGCGGTTGGCCTGGGCGGAGGTGCCGGGATTGCCTACGTAGTGGATCACCACACCATTGATTTTCTCCAGGGGCGTACCGGGACGGGAGAACTCGTTGACGGTGAGATAGTCCTTTTCCACATAGTCCGGCACGGGGATATCCTCCCCGGGAAGGCCCCGGGAGGCCAGCACCCCCACCACCGCCAGAACCAAAACACCCAGCACCGCCAACAGCACCAGCTGTCCCCTGCCGGGGCCCCGCCGCCGGCAGCAGCGGCGGGGATGGTATGTCTGTGTGATCATTTCCGGGCCGCCCCCAGCGTCACCAGGGTGCCGGCGGGAGCGCCGGAGAAATTCAGGGTGCTCAGGGAGATGGCCTGCACTCTGGGAGTGTCGGAGGACGCGGCGGTATAGATCGCGGCGTCGTAGACCTCCGCGTTCTCATAGCCGTTCTCCATCCTGTCCCACTGGGCGTTGGTGATGAGATCCCGCTCCTGCACCAGGCCCAGTTCCAACAGGGTCTCCATGGTGTTGGTCATCTCCGGCCGGAGGGTGATATGGGCATAGTCGCCTTCATCACCGCCTCCTTGCGCGGGACGGGAGTAGTCGATCTCCAGCGTAATGTTGTAGGCACTGCCCCAGGTGTCGGAGAACCAGTCGGCACTGCCCCAGTTCCCTGCCCGGATGTCTTCCACCAGGGCATTGAGCACCATCTCCGCCTCCCGGCTGCTGCCGTCCATGTCGTTGCTCACCGCACCGTAGAGATAGAGGCCCTGGGCACTCCAGCCATCGGTGAGGGTGCCGGACGCATCCATGTGCAGCCGCAGATACTTCATGTCCGTGTTGTTTACCAGGGCGTCGATCCGGGCATCATAGGTGTCCGGCTGGGTCAGCCGTTCCCGGTCAATGGGCACACTGTACCAGCGGGAGAGTTCGGTACCGTCGGTGAGGGTGTAGGTATAGCGCACCGTGGTGGAAACACAGTTATTGTCCACCTCCACGGAATCCGCAGCGATCCTCCACTGCTGCTGCCAGTCCTGGATATACGCCCGGTCGGCGATCAGCGCGCGGTGCAGATCCAGCACCTGCTCCAGCAGTTCCTCCTGCCCGGCCGGGGTCATGGTATAGGTATTGGAATCCAGGCGCAGTTCCAGCGTCCGGATCTGGGAGAGCTCGGGCACCCGGCTCTCCACGCCCAGCACGTCAAAGCGAAGCCCCGCGCACACGATGGCCGCGGCCGCGGCCACCACCACCGGACCCCGCCAGCTGCCCCGGAACACCCGCAGGGACTTGGCCAGCAGCATGGAGGCGATGTAATAGCCGATGACGCCTGCCAGGAACATGCACGCCCCCAGCTTGGCAGCGCTCCAGGCGCTCCAGTCGTACCAGAAGAGGAAATAAAGCCCCTGGCCTCCTGCCAGAGCTGCCAAGGCAGCCACGCCGTAACGGAAAAAGGGCTTCATCCACTTGACCGCCACCACGTCTCCGGCGCACTCGCTGGCGCGGCGGCGGTAGAGGAGCCACGCAAACAAGAGCAGCACCACGCCTGCCAGGGCATAGGCTCCGATGGCCCAGGCATTCCCCAGCTTCACACTGGTGAGGACGCTGTCCGTCACCGTGCCGTGGGGCAGCGCTCGGGTCACCTCTTCCCAGGTATGCTCCACATGCAGGTGTTCGTTGAGCCAGTAAGTGGGAGAGAGCCACTCCACCACCCCGGTATAGGCGCCGGACACGCCGAACAGGCACAAATTGGCCAGGTTGGAGAGCAACATCTCCAGCGTCACCGCCAGGAAGTGGAACACGAAGTAGAAGGCGGGCATGGCAAAGGCGTTGCCCGTCAGGAAGGCGCACACCGTGGCGCTGGCAAAGTAGAACAGGGCCAGCCCCAGCGAACAGAGCACCGTCACCGCCAGGCCCACGGGGTCCAGCAGGCCGAAAGCCGCCGTCACGACGACGCACAGCGCCCCGCACACCACGAAGGGGATCAGCACCATCAAAAAGCCGGAGAGGAAATTGGTGACAAAGAGCCCCTTGCGGCTGATGGGCAGGGTGTGCATCAGCCCCACGCTGCGGGAATTGAACAGATAGCTCCAAACCGCCATGGCGCACACCACCGCGTATACCAGCAGCACCGGCGGAATCAGATAGGTAAGCACGGAGTAATAGCCCTCCGTGATGTACAGGGCATTCATGCTGGTCGTTCCCCGGTAGCGCATCAGCTCCACCGCCATCATGATGGGCGGCAGGGCCGCCAGGAAGGAGGCCATGACCCACAAGGGCCAGAACCGGGTGAGATTCTTGCGCAGCAGGGTTTTATTAAAGCACCAGGTCCTTGACCACATAGTGTTCACCTCCCAATTCGTAAATAAAGATCTCCTCCAAAGAAAGCGGCAGCGCCTCCAGCATCATGGGCTGGAATACGGACAGCGCCGTGGACACGGCGGCGGCATTGCCCCGGACAATGTAGGTATACACACGGCCCACATTGCTCACATGCAGCACATTCATCTCCGGCGGCAGGGCCGGGGGCTCCGGCGTGTTCCACACCACCTGGAGCTTGACGATGTTCTCCTGCAGGTCGCTGAGGCTGCGCTCCAGGAGCACCTTGCCCCGGTTCATGATGCCCACGTGGTCGCACACGTCCTCCAGCTCCCGGAGGTTGTGGGAGGAGACCAGCACCGTGGTGCCGTTTTCCGCCACGTCCCCCATCATGAGGCTCCACACCTGGCGGCGCATCACCGGATCCAGGCCGTCCACCGGCTCGTCCAGGATCAGGTACTTGGGCCGGCAGCTCATGGCCAGCCAGAAGGCCGCCTGCTTCTGCATGCCCTTGCTGAGCCGCCGCAGCATGGCCTTCTCCGGGATCTCGAAGACCTCCCGGAACTTCTCGTAGCGCTCCATGTCAAAGGTGGGATAAAATCCCCGGTAAAAGCGCATCATGTCCCGGAGGCTGGCGGAGGAGAAATAATACCAGTCGTCGGGAATCACCGCCAGCAGCGCTTTCTTGGCGGGATTTTCGTAAATGGGCTCCCCGTCCACCAGGATCTCGCCGCTGTCGGCCCGCAGGATCCCTGTCAGATGCCGGATGAGGGTGGACTTGCCCGCGCCGTTGGGGCCCACCAGCCCGTAAATGGCTCCGTCGGGGACGGTGATGGAGGCCCCGTCCAAAGCCGTAAAGCCGTCAAAGCGCTTGACGGCATCGGTTACCTGGATCATTTCCCTTCCTCCTTTACCAGCGCCATGAGCTCCTCCTGGGTGACCCCCAGGTACCGCAGCTCTGCCACCAGCTCCGCCGCCTGGTTCATCAGCTCCTGCCGGCGGGCCTTGTCCGCCCCGGCATTGGCGGAGGCAAAGCTCCCCTTGCCGGGTACCGAGTAAATGTACCCCTCCCCCTCCAGCTCGTTGTAGGCCCGCTGGATGGTGTTGGGATTGATGGCCAGCTGAGCCGCCAGCGCCCGGACGGAGGGCAGCTTTTCATCCGGTGCCATGGCCCCGGTGACGATCAGCTTGCGCAGTCCGTCCTTGATCTGCTCATAAATGGGGCAGGCGTCCCGGTAGTTCAGGCTGATCACGTCCTCACCTTCCTTCTTGCGGCAGATTCGCCGCAACTGTATTAACTGTACTAACACAGTTAGAATACCACCCCCTGACAGCACTGTCAAGGGGGGTGGGCGTCCAAAATCTGGCTTTTTGGAGGGGAGGATGGATTTTTCTTGACTTCTTCCCCGGCGGCAAGCATCATAGTATGGTAAGTTCTGCCCCGGCACTGGGGCCCGCCGTCCTCCAGGGCGGAGAAAGGAGCACCATGAGCACCCGTCCCATTCTGAAAAACAAGACGTTTTTATACATGACGGAGTTTTTCTCCGGCGTGGCGGTGATGGCGGTGGAGCTGGGTGCCAGCCGCCTGCTGGCCCCGTATTTCAGTTCCTCCCAGATCGTGTGGACCATCATCATCGGCACCATCATGATCGCCATGGCCCTGGGCAACCTCTACGGCGGCCGGGAGGCGGACAAGGACCCCAACCCCGACCGGCTCTACCGGCGGATCCTCATCTCCGCCGTGTGGATCGCCCTGATCCCGGTGGTAGGCAAGTATATTGTGCTGGGGGTTTCCGCAGCGCTGATCTTCACCGTCAGCACCAACTTTCTCATCATCGCCGCCTTTGCCGCCTGCATGGTGATCTTTGTCTTTCCGCTGTTCCTGCTGGGCACCGTCACCCCCTCCCTGGTGAAGTACGCCACGGACTCCCTGGACCACAACGGCCGCATCGTAGGGAATCTCGAGGCTTTCAACACCGTGGGCAGCATCCTGGGCACCTTCCTGCCCACCTTCGTCACGATTCCCGCGGTGGGCACCTCCGTGACCTTTTTGATTTTCTCCGGCATTTTGCTGATTTTGGGCCTTGTGTACTTCCTGAGCAGCAAGACCGGCCGCAGGCGCTGCGGCGCTGCCGCGGTGGCCTTTTTGCTGTGCGCCGTCCTGGGCCACACGGACTCCTTCGCCTTCTGGGAGCCGGACCTCCTTTATGAAGGAGAATCCATCTACAATTATTTGCAAGTAAAGGAGACGGAGGACTCCGTGATCCTCTCCACCAACGTGCTCTTCGGCGTCCAGTCCGTCAAGCAGAAGGACGGCGGCCTCACCGGCATGTACTACGACACGGCCCTGGCGGCGCCGCTGATGGCGGGCGTCACGGAAAAAGAGGACTTTTCCATGCTGATTTTGGGCATGGGCAGCGGTACCTACGCCACACAGTGCCGGGAGTATTTCGGTCCCGGCCCCGCCATCGAGGGCGTGGAGATCGACCAGGATATCACGGACCTGGCCCGGGAATACTTTGACCTGCCGGAGGATGTGACGGTGACCACCTACGACGGCCGGGCCTACCTCCAGGCCATGGACAAGCGCTACGACGTCATCATGGTGGACGCCTATCAGGACATCACCATCCCCTTCCAGATGTCCACCGTGGAGTTTTTCTCCCTGGTGGCGGACCACCTGACGGAGGACGGCGTCATGGTGGTGAACATGAACATGCACTCCGACGGGGAGGGCAGCATCAACGCCCACCTCTCCGACACCATCTCCTCCGTCTTTGAAAACGTCTATACCGCCGACGTGCCCCGCACCACCAACCGGGAGCTCTTCGCCTGGAACGGTGGGGACGCCCTGGAATCCCTGAAAAACGGTGCCGACGCCACGCCTCACGCTGACCTGCGGGAGATGATGGAGGATGTTTCGGAGCGCCTGACCCCCTATGAGGCCGGGGATCTGCTCCTCACCGACGACAAGGCCCCGGTGGAGCTTCTGGGCATGGACGTCATCGACACCCTCATTCAGGATGAGGTGGCCCTCTACCGTGACATCTATGAGGAGGAGGGCCTCTCCGGCGTCATCGACAGCCTTCTGTGACCCTTGGCAGGGAAAAATCCCTGCGCGGCGGCAAAAAAAGCCTTAAAAGCGCAGATTTTTCCCTTTACAACCGGGAAAAACTATGATATATTCGTACAGCACGCAAATCTGCGGGCAAAACCGCCCCGACGCTTCGTTCCGCGGACTTTCACCGGCCCGGAGCGCAGTGACGCGGGTAAGAATATCAGAAAGGTGGAACCATCCATGCTTCGTAAGGAACAGAAGACCGCTATCATCGACGCCAACCGCACCCACCCCACGGACACCGGCTCTCCCGAGGTCCAGATCGCCATTCTCACTGAGCGCATCAACCAGCTCACTGAGCACATGCGCAACAATCCTCAGGACAAGCACTCCAACCGTGGCCTGCTGCAGATGGTCGGTAAGCGCCGCAGCCTCCTGGACTACCTCCAGAAGAAGGACATCGAGCGCTATCGTGCCCTGATCGCCAAGCTGGGCATCCGGAAATAAATCGGCACTGCGGGTGACGGAGAGGAATCTCCGTCACCCGTTTGTACAAAAACCACCCTTTTTTCGCCGGGAGTGATGTCTTTTTGTGTTTGAAACTGTGCCCGAATCCCTTCTCGGACATGCTTTCAAATACGAAAAGCCGCTCCCGAGCACCTGTGCAAAGGAGATATGTTATGTCAACTATCATTACCAAGAGACAGTTCCCCAATTATCGTAAGTATGAGATGGAACTGGCGGGCCGTCCCCTGACCCTGGAAGTGGGCAAGCTGGCTGAGCTGGCCAACGCCGCCGTCATGGTGGGCTACGGCGACACCCGGGTCCTGGTGTGCGCCACCGCCTCCCCCCGTCCCCGGGACGGCATCGATTTCTTCCCCCTGAGCGTGGACTTTGAGGAGAAGCTCTACTCCGTGGGCCGCATCCCCGGCTCCTTCAACCGCCGGGAAGGCCGTCCCGGTGAGAAGGGCATCCTCACCAGCCGCGTCATCGACCG